>JBHLQK010000274.1:0-2713 GCA_048884925.1 Candidatus Thorarchaeota archaeon | reverse complement strand
AGAGTCAAAAGAATCAGATTACAGGATAATGACTTTGTTCTTGGCCATTAGTCTTGCCATTGTACTGGTCTATATTATACTGTATCAAGTTGGAATAATTCAGTCCATTGAGGTGGCTACTGGAGGACTTGTCCATCGCACATTAGTCCTGAACGTGCTCCTTTTGATCGGAGCTGTATTAGGAGTTCTGTTCTTCTATGGAAGCCTTCAGGCAAAGGATGTCGGCCTGATGGGTCGGAAACTGCCATTAGCGCTCGTTGTTGGTGTGGTCACTTGGGTTCTTGTTCAGATAATAGAGGGAGTGGTTAGTTTCATTTACAGTGGCTTCATAATGATTGAACCAGAGGAAGCCCTTGGCTCGACAGGCCTGCTGATTGGCATGCTCTTCGGAACAGCCCTCTATGAGGAGGTGGGATTCAGAGGATTTCTTCTTGTGCAGTTTGATATGAAGCTAAAAGATGCTTTCACGAACAGGTATCTGCAGGTTGCACTAGCTCTCCTGATTTCACAGATGTTCTTCACTCTGATTCACATCCCTTGGAAGGTCATGAATGACGGATGGACGATAACGGTCTTCTTCGAACTTGTATTCAGCGTGTTCCTGAATGGGCTGATTTATGGGGTGCTCTACTTGCGGACTGAGAACCTCTTCTTCGTGATGGGGATGCATGCGCTTGGAAATGCACCGATGTCACTGGTCAGCCCATCAATAGGACCATCGACCTTAGTACTGCTTCTAGCAATTATCTGGGCTGTGGTTTGGCCCAAGCTGCGAAAGTGGGAGAAAGAAGTTGAATAACTTGGCAGCGCATCAATTGCTGACGGACTCCAAGATTCCTGAGAAAGAGGAGATGTGGCCACAATTTTAACCGATATGGTAAACAAGTTAATTTGTTAGCCCATATAGTTAACATTATATGTTGTTTATTAAAAAGGTAAACTTATAATGGGCAACGAGATTGTGGCACAGTGCTATATGAGGTGCTCTTATGAAGATGTATCAACGAATCCTTGGTCTATTAATGACGGTGGCAAGTAGCGTTGCTCTGTATCTAATTGTGGTCTTTCCACTACCCTCACTGTATACAGAGTTCTTCACAATTCTCTTTGGATACCTATTGGCAATGTTCTTGCCTGGCTTGCTGATTGATTTAGTCTTTGGATGGGTAGGAAGAGGGCTTGGAGAGGACATCGCGTCTAAATGCGGCGGCTTGAAGTATGGAGGCTATCTCATAGGATATGCAGAGAGGAGTCTGATATTTCTGGCTGTCGTGATAGCATATTATGACAGTGCCTTGTCCTATGCATCAATTCTGAGCTTTCTCTCAGTCATTGTCGCTGGCAAAGCAATCTTCCGGTACTCGAGTAGGGATACAGATGATCGTGCATGCGCAGACTGGTATATTCTAGGCACGATATTGAGCATTACAATGGCTCTGGCCTTGACATGGGGAATCTTCAGATTTCTATTGGTCGGGTGAGAAGTCAATGATTGCAGCTATCATTGACATCGTAGCATCAAGAGGTGCCAATGTTCGCGAACGGAAAAAACTGGATAAAAAGATACGAAGTCTGTTGGACCAGACATACGACCGCTTCAAAGAATTCTGTGTCGCCATCCCCGCTCTGACCCAAGGAGACAGTGTTGAGCTGTTGGTCAGTAGTTGGCATCCAATTGCATTTCTCTTTCATCGGCTTTTGATGGAAGACTTAGAGTTTCGTGTTGGACTTGGAACTGGAGAGATCCTACTCCTCAAAGAGAACGCGGATGAGTGTGATGGACCAGCCTTCTGGAATGCGAGAGATGCTCTGGATGAAATAAAACGTACCAAATACATCAGTAGGTCAGCAGGCTTCAAGATCGATGAGAAGACCTCAGGTAATGAGGAAAATGCTGTGGTCAATACAATCCTCTTCCTCACAACGCTTCTTGGTCTGAGCACAACTCAATTGCAGCACTGTTTCTATTATATATGGGAAAAGAAGGGGATTTCAGAGATTGCGCGGGCTGTTAAGACTTCAAAGGGGAATGTCAGCAAGACGCTGAGTAAGACACCATGCTATCTACTTGAAAAAGTGATGACATTCTTGGACCATTAGGTGGCCATGCAGCAATGATTATCGTTCAGAATTATGAGCAGGGTCCAGCCACTATATCTATACTTAGAATTCTATCTAAATAAAATTCTCGGGAGTTGACCGTCTTTCATCACCATTTTTGTCCAAGCTATTCCTGCTTGAATGGCATATCCTAAAAGCTCCTACGAAACCAAGCTAGCTCAGGTGAGCAATAGATGGGCTCAACTGCACTAAAATCACTCGCTAAGCCAATTGTTCGGAGAGCAGCATGGAACGCAAAGAGAAAAGCTATCCTTCAAGTATTGATATCGAGATGCAGAAGGGACGGACTTCCAGAGTTTGGTCGTTTTACTCTAAGAGAAATAAAAGAAATAATTCTTCAGGCAAAGTCAAACATCAGAGAGTTAATGCCTCACTTCATAGATTTCGATAGTCTCGGCAATTATCTGAATGAATATGGAGGATTAATGGATCTAGCCATCTACAGAGCTCTGGTGAAAGAAGGAATAGAACCTGATTACGCTATGAGCCTAGTCGGGGATATGATATGGCAAGCTCGCATGAATGCTAAAGGCCTGATTCCAGTATACGATCCGTTGAGATTGAAGCTGGCTAAACTGAGGACAAAGGATTC
>JBHLQK010000273.1:0-2815 GCA_048884925.1 Candidatus Thorarchaeota archaeon | reverse complement strand
ATTGCCATATTGATAGTATTATGACCGATGCTAATGAATCTTTCTCTAATCCAAAAAGGACTCTCGGAATTCTACTCCTCACTTCACCGTATACGCATCAGAATAGTCACACCTTCTATGACCTTGCCAAGGCCGCCCTGGAGAGCGGCTACGGAGTCAAGGTTTTCCTGTTTGTTGATGGTGTGAACAACGCGAAGCAGGGGCAAGATCCCGATCCAGATATACCAATGAACGACAAGTTTCAAGAACTAGCTGACGCTGGCGCCGAGTTTCAGGCATGCGGTCTATGTACATCAGCTCGTGGATTTGACCAGAGAGGAAGCGATTTCATTGAAGGAGTTGAGGTTTCAGGACTGACAGAGTTCGCCGAACAGATTGGCGAGTCGGAACGGTTCATCACCTTTGGCATGTAGGAGGAATGAAGATGGAGTTCACAGAACGCAAAGTACTCATCCTAGTAAAGAGCCGTCCTTATGGGGAGATCATTAACTTCGAGGGATGGAGAGCAGCAGTGGGAATGTTTGGCATGGACCATGAACCCACTCTCTTGTTTATGGGTGATGGAGTATTCTCACTCCTAAAATCCGCGGATGTCATGCCTTTCCGGATTTTCAAGGCAACATATCTTGACTTCGATGGACGAATTCTAGCCAGTAAGAAGTCACTGGAAAACCGAAATATCAGCGCAGAGGAGCTCTTTGACGAGGTCGAGCTCGCCGATGAGTCAATGATTGCAGAAGCATTGACCCAGAACGAGCTTATTATTACTTTCTGAGGTGATCATGATTGAAGTTTCTTATTTGGCTCACAAACGATTGTCCTGACATCAGCGAGGTTGTGAGTGCCCTAAAGGATGGTGGACATGATATTGGAATCCTATTGGCACAGGATGGAGTCTATAGCATAGACAAGGGGTGCAATACTTCTAGCGATATTAAGGAGCTTGGAGTTCCTATATTCGCAATCAAGCATCATGTAGAAGAACGAGGATTGAGTGATCGTTTGGTTGTTGATGCTAAGATGGTCGAATACAATGGAGCTATCGACTTGATTATGGAGAAGTACGACAAAGTAGTTTCGTTGTAAGATAATCATATCTTCCCTTTGCCATCGAGTTGCATACATACGCAATTCTTTATCACTGCAAACGTTGAATAGGGAGCAGAACCATATCAGAAAACTAGGTGTTCACTCATGGAATGGAAGAAGCACTCAAAGAAGATATCGAAACTCAAGGAATCCAACACTCAGATTGACATGAAGGTCAGAGGACGTCTTGAAGAGATAACAGGCGAAATAACTGACAAAGATGAAGCGGTGAGTTTAGAATTCTTGAAGGAATACCTGCATCTCGCCAAGGATGATAACGAAGCAATAGAAGAACTCAAGTTCCACGTGGGCCTCATGGATGGTATTAACTACGGTGTAATTGCAGATGATACCGACCAGTCAATTTACGTCCACTTCACCAAGAAAGAGGATTGAAAAAATCTACAATCGCAAAAGAAAAAGCTCCGGAGAGAACAGGAGCCAGTCCTGAGTTCTCTCCGTTTGCTGGCATTAGAAGGTCATGACTCTGTTATGGTTTAGGGCGTCATCAATCATGGTGGCTGCTCCAGCAATCTCAATTCTGGAATCTCTGAGTTGCTCCTGAGTGATGCCTCTAAACTCCATTGAGTTTGAACACACCTGGATTTTACCGCCTGCTTCCAGAAATGCATCGATTAGATCTGGTAGTGGTGGAAAGCCTGGTGCCTTTACTTTCTCAGCTGCACCCTTTTTCATCAAGTATACCGCATCCATCATCAGAAAGATGTTGGTTTCAATATCTTGAGCTTGAGCAGTAGTGCCTGTCACAAATAGACCATAGCAGCGTTCAGCCGCTTCAGGCCCCCATTGACCGATAATGTATAGTTTATCTGCCTCAGCCATTTCCTTTCATCTCCATTACAGGACCGCGAGTTCCGTATAGTATAGGACCATCGCCAGAGTAAAGAATAGACTCATAATCAGGTTGGTGATGTGTGAACTGTGTATGGGTCCGCCCTGCATAGTCTTCATCAACACTGGCACCGCTTGAATGAACTCCAACAAGAATGCGAGAGCAAAGAAGACAAGGTCAATCACTAATAGTAGCTGCACCAGATCCATGAATCCCAAAGAGAATGTTGGCGCCGCAATCCCCACAATCAATGTGATGAGGCTGGCCAGCATTCCCAACATGAGCATCATAACCTGGGGCATCAAGATAAATCCCATTCTCCTAGCTGCCATGAACCCGCTGAACATTGTCGCGAACCCCATAGCAAAAAGGATGAACAGTAATAATTGGAAAACTGCCATTTTGGTTCACCCAAGTGTTTGGGAGTCGGGAATTCCTTTCATTGATAAGGATGTCGGAAATGGAACAAAAATCACCCTCCAGATGAGCGTTTCTGCACATCCGCATAATCGCAACCTTTAAACTGCAAATTGGCTGAGCCGCCTCGCAGGTTTTAATTATGACCCATAACGTAGCACGAACATTTGACGCCTCTGGTATGAGGTGCCCCATGCCAATCCTCAAGACAAAAAAAGAGATCGGTCAGGTGGAGGTTGGTCAGATTCTTCAGGTAATCGCGACTGATATTGGAACCAAGAAGGATTTTCCAGCTTTTGCAGAAAGGACTGGTCACGAGATTGTCGAATTAGTTGAAGAGGCTGGCAAGCTAATCTGGTACATCAGACGGACCAAGTGATTCTTCGCCTTGGCAATCTAATCCTTCTTTTCTGGGACGATTAAGACTTGTCCCAGCAGATCTCCCTTCATGACAGA
>JBHLQK010000272.1:0-2859 GCA_048884925.1 Candidatus Thorarchaeota archaeon | reverse complement strand
GAAACTGACTAGATCCAAGAATACCTGCCATAAGATGCCAGACTCCATGTATCAATCCAACTCCAATTGCAGCCCTGTATGAACTATTGCCTGCTTTCAATGTTGGATATAGGAATCCCATCCATCCAATCTCCTCAAAGAAACCTGTGATTAAGCCAAGTAGGACACCAAACAGAAAGAATCCCGGGGTATAAACTGGAGAAACCAAGATTGATAGAGTCATGAGGACGAATAGGATTAGAACTGGAGGAAGCAAGAGTGCAATCGCATACCATGAGATTCCGTTTCTCAAGCGTCGCATTCGGGAGAAAAGATGGCTGAGTCCGCTTCGTCCATCAATAATGTATGCCAAGGAGATTCCTGCTATAGAAGGACCTGCAAGCATTGTCAACCACATATACATTCCATCAAGGAGAGTAACAATCTCGCCAGTCAGATATTTCGGACCTGCAATCAAGAGACTGCCAACCCATGGTATCAGATAGGCCACTAGAGTGTAATAGACAACTGGATGTCTTCTAACATGATTGCCAATCTTTCTCGAGTTGTCAATTGAAATCTCATCAGGATTCGATGCAACTGTAACTGCTATTTCTTTCATTATTTGATTCACCCTTAGTTATTATTCAAGCAATAACATGAAGAGATGATAGAAGAAACATTGGCAAGTTGTAGCTGCAGGAAAGAAATCAAATTTCAGGGAATATTACTAATTCTGAATCAGTTCCTTCAAATTCAGAAAATTAGCAACAACGTCTGCTTCTCTTGCCTGTGTGGCAGATACTCTGGTCCACAGTGAACAGTGTTCACTCCTTCACCCTCTTCAGTCTGACCATGCCTCCCTTGCTTTCGACAATGCCTTCGCCCACAAGCCCACGAAATGCGGCAATAGTAAGACTTCGTTTTTGGTCCACTAGCCCTCCTCCATCGACGAGTAACTCACGGACAATATCTTCCCGAAACCGCCAGGCGCCGCCATCCAGAATCCTGAGAATATCCTTCTTGGTATTCTCTTTCCAGGTGACTCTCTCTTCGAATGTCAGTTTCCTTCTTCGTCCTTTCATTCTCTTCCCAGCACACTTGCTCTAGTATAATCTAAGACCACTTTATATGGGCTGCCTTCTTCTCTTGCCTGTAGGGCAGATAGTCCATTACAGCTGTCTTATTTGTCTGTGCGCTATTACAATCCTAAACTAGAATGAAGTGGGTCTAATGGATTTTCCCGATGATTTGCGATTAGCAGAGGAGTCTTTGAGACAGGCGGAGAATGAATTCCTGGCTGGAAATGATGGAATAGCTGAAGCACTGCTAGCAAGACTGTCCACTGGAACTTTCTCTTCTGATGTCGAAGCAGCACGAGAGCGAATGAAGAATCTGGACGAGTCTCGTTATGTAAAGTGGGGTCGATGGGAGAAGAGATTTGAATTCTCGGCGTCATTCTGGAAGGACGAGGGATATCCGAGCATTGAAACCACTTCACTCCAAGCTAGTCATCCTGATTGGTATTCAAGAAGAACAGGAACTACAGCCTTCGTAAAGGACCTGATGATCCATCGGAGTCTATTGGCACCTACTGTTGATGGTAGTCGAGAAGGGTCTCCAACCTCTCCGGGTAATCCATCAAACAGATGGTTGCTTGATTTTGTTGCTCTATCCAGTCTGCGGCTATCTTTCAAGAGCCATTGGGAACAGCTGGTACGAGATATTGTGAGGAAACGATCGCAGACGGACCTGACGCTTGTAGCTGAACGACTAGGCCTGACGATTCAAGAGGTTCTCGATATCGTACGTAAAATCAGGGATCTTGATGACAAGGTGATCGAGCGTGACGTGAGCGACTCCAGCAAGAATCTAACATATCTATGCAGAAGACCTGACTCCAGTCTGACCCCTCTAGTAGACATAACCGTGTGATGTTAAAAGGCAGTGCCAAGTCTGACTAAGTGTTGAGATGGTCTTCACATCAATTGAGAGAAGAGAATCGTTGGTGATTGCTTGGCTAAAGGTAAGTTCTCACAAGACCTGGATAGTCTATTGAACCAGCTTGGACCAACATCAAATGCAGAGATTGTCGACCAACTTACTCGAATACGTGATCGCTTGGTGGAATTGAACAAAAAGCGACTTGTCAAGATTAATCACAGTGTGATGCAGGTGCTCTGTGCAAGACACCTCATTGAGCAGGGTTATGATGTGGGATGTGAACACCCTCTTCTTGGGGGTCAGCTTATCGCAGATCTTTTTGCAGTGCGCGATAGAGAGCCTGAGCTAGAACATGATATTGAGAACGTCATGATCTCTGAACGTCTTGGACTTTCTGTGGAAAAAGAGGCACTAGTTGTAGAGATAGAAACAGGTTATGTTCCACCTAAGGCTGCATTATATCCCACTCGCTATCGACAGACTAGAAATGCAGCAAAGATTGCTCGTTATTGCAGATACAGTCATCGATTTGCTCTTGCAACACCAAATTACCATGTACTACAGATTCCAGAGATTCTGATCAAGCCTCCAGAACTTCGAGATATGGATGAGATCCGGCAGATGAAGAAAGAGTGCGATTCATTCTATAAATCCCCTCCAATACCCCTGGATGCTTTCACTATATCTGAGATTGACCACATCTATGTAATCAATGTTGACCATGCCAGTGTGACTCAGATTCCGCCCCACGAATACCTCGATACGATTCTCCGCGCTCAGGGCTTGCTTTCATAGCAATTCAAGTCATAGGAAGCTTTATTACAAAATTTTGCTAACTTTTTGAAGGCCGTCTGAGGAGTACGCTCACGATAGCGTCTGGGCTTGATGTGTTGAGCGGGGCCATAAACACATTCGAAAGTTGGCCGAGCGATTAAG
>JBHLQK010000271.1:0-2971 GCA_048884925.1 Candidatus Thorarchaeota archaeon | reverse complement strand
GAACCGGGGATGGTATCTGTAGTCATTCTCATTCGTGCCGAAGCGGGCGCCATTTGGGAGGCCTGCAAAGCAATCACGGAAATTGAAGGAATCGAACGGGCTGACGTGGTCACTGGACCATATGATATGATTGCCTATGCTGAGCTTCCATCAGTTGAAGATCTCAGAAAGCTCATGCAGGCCCTGCACACCGTTGAGGGCATCAGCCGCACTGAAACCTGTGTTTCTATCTAGAGACCTTACAGTCAACCTTTCTTCCTCAACCAGAGAGGAAGAATTATTACTACGCTCTATTAACAATTGTTAATAGGTGATTATGATGACTGATTCACTTGGTGTTGAGATTAAACAGGCAACACTCATTCGTGCTAGTCCAGAGAGGGTTTACGATGCAATAGCAACTGCAGAGGGGCTCGATAGCTGGTTCACATCTGGATCTGTGGTGGATGCTAGGCCCGGTGGAAGAATCCAATTTGTCTGGAAAGACTGGGGTCCTGACAAGTATACAACGGAGTCAGATGGCCCAGTCTTGGAGGCTGAGCGAGGAAAGCGGTTTGTATTCCAGTGGAATCCTGACAGTGGAAATCGAGAGCTGGCAACAACAATTGAGATTAGTCTGGAGGCTGTTAAAGAGGGGACTATACTACGTCTTCGTGAGTACGGCCATGAGAACACGTCAACCAGTTTAGCTGCTCTAGCTGAGTGTGCAGCAGGATGGGGAGAAGCTATAACACTGATGAAGTTCTATGTGGAGCACGGCATCATATATTAGCCTAAGACAGAGCCTACATAATTGATTCTTTGATAATCACTCTGTTGAGGCTGAACCGAATGATGGGAAAAGTCTGCATTGTAACTGGAAGCAACTCAGGTATTGGAAAGGAAACTGCTCTTGCATTAACAAGCATGGGCGCCAAAGTAGTCATGGCAGTGAGAGATCCTCAACGAGGAGAAGATGCACGTGCCGAGATAATCAAACGTACCGGAAAAGACACAATTGACCTCATGATATGCGACCTCTCATCTATTAAGTCTATTCGGCAATTTGCGAAAGAATTTTCAGCGAAACATAAGCGATTGGATGTTCTAATCAACAATGCAGGGGCTGCATGCCATGAACGCCAAGTCACAGAGGACGGCTTTGAAAGATCGTTGGCAGTGAATTATCTTGGGCCCTTTCTTCTCACCCGAGAGCTACTTCAACTCTTGGAAAGGAGCGCGCCATCTCGGATAATCAACCTCTCGTCCGGTCTCCATGCAAGAGCAAAGATTGACTTTGATGATATTCAGAGTGAACACAATTACAGGGGAATGCGTGTATATGAAACCACAAAGCTGATGATTCTCATGTACACCTATGAACTAGCAAGACGTCTAGAAGGTACGGGAGTAACAGCGAACGTAGTCCTACCCGGTTTTGTAGCTACTAATCTTGGCGCCAATATGGGAGGTCTGCGCAACAGAATCATGTTCAAGCTGGTACGGCCCTTTCAAATCAGTCCACAAAAAGGTGCTGAAACTTCAGTCTATGTGGCCTCATCTCCCGAGCTAGAAGGGGTCACAGGCAGATGCTTTGCCAAAAGTCAAGAAAGACAATCTTCTGAAATGTCCTATGATGAGTCTGTTCAAAAAAGGCTCTGGGACATTGCAGAGAGTCTTTTGGGGCTTTAATACCATGGATGTCTGTATGAAATCACCTCATATACCTCGAATGCTCTGAACTCTCCTGAGAACCCAGTTCAAAAACATACTCGGGTGAAATCATGACCGAGAAGAGCAGACTACGCATTGAGGCTGAACAAATCATTGAGGACCTAGACATAATGGGTCTTCTCAATGCCTATGGCCATGCTCGAATAGTAGGGAGTGTAGCACTCGATCTTATCGTTAAGAGGGATATTGACATCCATGCCCTAGTTTTGCTCCGCGATACAATTGAGATGGCGCAACATCTCATGTCTATGCTATTGAAAGCTGAAGGTGTCAACGAGGTGACCGTGAAAGACTATCGTGAAAGAGCGTCGTTGAAGGTGGGAATAGACGAATACCAGGGGCCTTCTGGGCCTTGGAGTATAGACATCTGGCTCACGACAGACGTGAGTACAACCGGGTTCGCCATAGTCGATGAGTTGGAGAAGTCGCTAGATGAGAATATGCGTGAGGTAATCCTCAATATCAAGAGGCATTACCACATTCGAGACCTCCTTCAGAATGGCCTAAGCAGTCTTATTCATAGAGCGGTGACAGAGGGTGGAGTTCAAAACGCCAACGAGTTCGAGCAATGGCTTGCACGGACTCAGCTCAGAAGGCAGGATAGGGAGAGTATACTATCATCACTCACCCGTCGACCGAAGAAGACACCAAGAGAATCTGATCTCTAAGTCATGAATCGTATAGCGATATCCCTCATGAATCTCAAATACTAGACTTAGACGTCAGACGTTTTTTCTGCAGAACGACGGTGGGCGACTACTTTAGTCTAGTTTCGTGTGTTTGGACATAAGCGGAACGAGGGGCGATTGTTGACATCTTTGATTTGATGAGTTACCTTCGTATCCAGAAGCTGCCAATGCCTTTATCCTGAAGGACCTCTTCATTCATTATTCAGAAGAACCTCCAAAGACAATCAATCTTTTTCCTGAATGATTACATGGAAACACCATCAAAAGGCAATTGGGAGCATTGATGCCATGACCAAACTGAAGAGCACAGCATTTACAATAGGACCAAGCCAGTGTTGACCCGTCAAATGATGGCTCCACATAATTACCACGGTTGAAATCACAAACCAAGGAGCAAAGGCATAGAAGAACAGGAATGAAAAGCCTAACATACCTGGCAGGAGTGCAAGTCCAGTAATCATCCCATAACCATACTGTAGGGCCAGGAGGATGAAATAAGGGCCACATTTGATGAGAATCGCTTTCAGAGTCCAATGAAATTGTGTTCCTATCCATGTTTCTCTGGCCTT
>JBHLQK010000270.1:0-3047 GCA_048884925.1 Candidatus Thorarchaeota archaeon | reverse complement strand
CCTCTGAATTCCTTCTTTTGGGCAGAATTAGTAGCGGGAAACAGGTGGCTCTCTTTGACGATGTGATTGTCTCATTGAATCCAGCTTGGCTAACATGAGCGTCACCGGATGGATTCTTATGTCAGAGTCTGCAGATTGAGTGCAGTAACCTCTTTAGTTTGGAGGCTATGATCCATGCCTGATGGAAGTAGTAAGGTCGGCCTACCCCCTGGAACACCTGTGCATACAGGTATCACACGGACTGAGAAGGTCACTGTTGAGATTGTGGAGTACAATGAGGAAGAGATGAGGGAGTATGTTGCTGACTGTATGCAGGACTGTGATCCTCCTCACGAGTCAGCGAATGTGAAGTGGATTCATGTGAATGGTGTACACGACTTAGATATTCTGAACTACCTCGGAAACGTCTACGATATTCATCCATTGGTGCTCGAAGATATACCCAGTGTTGGACAAAGACCAAAGATTGAAGTGTTACGTGATAAGGCGTACTTGGTCCTTCGCTCCTTCGATATAATCGGAAAGAACAGGAAGGTCGTTTCTGAACAAGTCAGTATCATCCTTGGGAATAACGTCCTTCTCTCTTTCCAAGAGTCAGCCGAGAGCATCTTCAAGCCTATACGGGATCGACTGAGAAGACCAACTGGTAGGATTCGTAACGCTGGCCCAGACTATTTGGGATACACTCTAGTGGATGTAGTTGTTGACAATTATTTTAGAGTCCTAGAAGAGGTGGGTGCGCAGATCGAGGATCTAGAGGATGAGTTGATTGAGGGTGCAAGCTCTGATGTTCTAAGTCGCATCTATAATCTAAAACGTTCTGTGTTGGCCATTCGACGATACATTTGGCCTCTAAGAGAAGTGATCTTTGCACTCAATAGAGATGACTCAGGTTTCATCAAGGAGTCGACTAGGGAATACCTTAGAGACCTCTACGACCATGTCATTAGGGTTACTGATCTCGCTGAAACATACCGTGAGGGAATAACCGGCATGCTGGACATATACCTCTCAAGTATGAGCAACAAGATGAATGAGGTGATGAAAGTATTGACTGTCATTTCCACTATTTTCATTCCTCTCACACTTATGGCCAGTATTTATGGGATGAACTGGCCTTGGATACCCGAGTTGGAGTTTTACTATGGCTATCCTGTTTTCCTGGTAGCAATGCTATTCATCACATCAGTTTTAGTGATGTACTTCAGACGAAGGGGCTGGATTTAGCATTGCTATATGTCAGCCCTTAATACACAATGACCGTGACGCTGGGTCAATGACAGAGTCAGAATCATACATGCCTGCGCTCTTCGTCGGGCATGGATCACCTATGAATGGGATCGAGGACAATGAGTTTGCGACGAACTGGGCAAACATTGCCGCACAGATTCCAAGACCGAAGGCAATTCTTTGCGTCTCCGCACACTGGATATCGAGCGGAACCTTGGTAGCTACGACATCCCACCCAGAAACAATCTATGACTTCTATGGATTCCCTGAAGAGCTCTACAAAGCCGTCTATCCAGCTCCTGGAGCACCCAGCATTGCCAAGAGAGTTCAAGAAATAGTCAAGGTGAAATCAGTCCATCCCGATGATTCCCGGGGATTAGACCATGGCACCTGGATTGTGTTAAGGAGAATGTATCCTGATGCAGACATTCCAACACTCCAGTTGAGCCTCGATCAAAAACTGGCTCCGCAGGAACACTACGATCTTGGTAGGGACCTTCTCCAGCTTAGGAGAGAGGGGGTTCTAATCATTGGAAGTGGCAACATCATCCATAACTTGGCTCTAGCAAGAATGAACCATACAGGATATCCTTGGGCATATGAGTTCGATGAGTATGTTGCCAAGAAGATAGATGCAGATGAACACCGCTCGCTCATTCATTATGAACTAATCCCGAACTCAGGCAAGGCATTCTGGACAAATGAGCACTACTTGCCTTTGCTGTATGTGCTTGCTCTAAAACAACCTCGAGAGCGAGTCAGTCATTCCGCATCGAAGGTGATCTATGGTTCAATATCTATGCGGTGCGTACTAGTCCATGAATAGAGATTGCTCTTGCGGGATTGGCTTGAAAACCACCATCTCATGTAGCGCAGTACGAGCTCCTCTAAGCTCAAGCCATCAAGATTCACTTTGATCGTGAAAAAAGACAGTAGCCTGAAATCTCGCTCAGAAGGAATAGTTTTATGCTTCCCACTGGAGATGTACCACGAAGTAGTATTCGGTGGGTGATGATTGTGATTACAGCCTTTATCATGGCAAAGATTGAATCGGCAAAAGCCCGTGATGTTCTGGTCCATGTCAGGGACCTAGAAGAAGTTGAGGAAGCCCACCTTATTTATGGTGCTTATGACCTTCTAATCAAAGGCGCCTTCAAGACTCCTGAGTCTTTGAGTTCCTTTGTCGTTGATACACTACGAAAGGTCGATGGAGTGAAGGACACCGTCACGAATGTCTGTGCTGCTTCCGACTAGCATTAGCCCTCTGAGGGATTGGGGGGAACTGCTTTCATTTGCTCTTCCAGTAATACTCGAAGTCACAGCAGTCTTGTCCTTCCATTACAGTCTTTGATCGTTTCAATCTCATATTAGGGTGAATAGCTGGCGTAGCTGGAAAGTCTTGTTTGCAATGAAGTACATATCCGATGTCCGGGGCTTTAAGATCATTGAACACTTTTGCATAGATGCACTCTGTCACAATGCAGACCGACTTATTGGCGGTTTCTTCAGTGATCTCGACGCTTTCCATTTTGTCTTTATTTAGTGCATCCACCCAGTGCCTAAGAAGCACCTTTACATCATTGAATGATTCTATTGGCCGATCTAATGACTCAATAACGGTTCTCACATCTTCCACCGCGTTCTTCTCAGCCCAGTGGGAAACTATCTTGTGTGCTTCTTCTTTACCCAGAACTCCCTCTAATTCACGGATAAGAGACACAAGTTTTGAGCTCCTGTCCTTGAAGTGTTCATAGACTGTAATATTCATTTTACTTTCGAAGATTCCCATAATAAGCCGCTCCTATTTGATGACTGCT
>JBHLQK010000269.1:0-3048 GCA_048884925.1 Candidatus Thorarchaeota archaeon | reverse complement strand
ACCCATCGTTCGATCATGTTCATTGGCAGCTCAATGTTGTCTGGGATGCTGAGGGCAACTGGGTCGATTTCGATGGCTGGCTGAACAACTCCTACAATCCCGGCATTTCACGCCTCGTAGATGAGTGGATTGAAGCAATGAAGACGGGGGTTGTGGGGGGAATTGTTCCTTTTCTCTCACTGATGCATTCACTTGTGACATCTAAGGACTCTGAGCTGCGATGTGGGTCAGGCATAGATACGTTTGCTATTCATGTAGATGGCTCGATCGGGATTTGCCCCATCTCACCAGATTGGGAGTTTTCGATAGTTGGAAACATCCAGGAATCCTCACCCGAAGATCTCAGATATGTGATGCGCGTAGACGAGCCTTGTCCATCCTGTGAAATATTTGGAATATGTGGTGGGCGATGCCTATTTGCTAACAAGCAGCGACTCTGGGGAGAAGAAGGCTTCACAAAGGTTTGTAGCAGTGTGAAGCATCTAGTAGCCTCGTTGCAGAAGCATGTTCCCACAGTGAAACAACTGATGGATGAGCGAACAATTGCAGTGGAGGATTTTGAGTATCCCGAATTCAATAACGGATGCGAAATAATCCCCTAAGTCAGAAATCTTCTTCTTCTTCAACAAGTTCCTCTAAAAGGCTCTTTTGCATTGAAACAATGACTTCGCCGAGGCGTTTTGTTCGTCCAGTTTCCTGATATCCAAGACCCTCGTAAAATGAGAGCTGCGCTTCAATTGCACCATAAACTTCAACTTCCACTAGCTGTGCGCCTCTTGATGAAAGGAGGTTCTCTGCGTATTGCATCAGTAGTGTGCCAATACGCCGCCCTCTAAATTTCTCCAGTACGGCGAGTCGGGCAATAACACCTGTTTTGCCACTTAGCCGTACTCGCATTGTGCCTACTATCTGTTCTCCTACTAGTGCTACGTACTGATCGCCCATCTGAATGTGGCGCGAAATTTTCGAAAGTCCCTCATTAAGTGCTGCAGGAGTCCGAGAAAGCTGTTTCTTCACAGGCTTGTAGGCTTCGACCACGATGGCTTTGACTAGATCAACCTCTCCAAGCTCAGCCCGTCTAATCATCACTTCAGCATAGTCGTACATCGTGCACGCCTCCTTGGGACATTCTCTTACTTCTATGTAAAGAACTACACTAACATATGAGATTTTGGGGCGAACATATATTAGATTCATGATTTGGGCCAACTCTTCCATTCATCACCTCATCTCTAGCATAGATTTCATTAGTGATTACTCCGCTATTCCATTATGATGATTATGGAGCAACCAGTCATCAAACCAATAGAGGAAGTTGATCGGGACTGGGTTCGTCAGGTCTCGATTGAGCATTGGGCTTCTGAAATCGTTGTCACTAGAAGCAGTGTATATCTTGTCGAGGAGCAACCCGGTTTCATTGCCTACTTAGATGAGCAGCGTGTGGGATTGGCAACATATAGAATAGAGTTCAATTTGTGCGAGCTCCTCACATTGAACAGTCTTGTACCAGGAAGGGGAATTGGCTCGTTGCTCCTCAAAGCTGTGGAATCAGAAGCCAAGCACCTGAGCTGTAAGAGAATTTGGCTGATAACAACAAATGATAATCTTGAGGCTCTAGGATTCTATCAGAAGCGCGGCTACTCTATAAAAGCAATTTACAGCAATGCAATCGAGAAATCAAGGAGGCTGAAACCCGAGATACCGCTAGTTGCAGAGAATGGTATTCCAATTCGCGACGAGATAGAGCTTGAGAAACTCCTAGACTGACTTGATATCCAGCCATACACAGCTTTATTATCTGAAATGCCTACAGCAGACTATCAGGAGAGGCAGCAATGACTGATGACGATAAGGAAGAGGTTACAGAGTCTCAGAAAATGAGTAAGAGAGACAAACAGGAACTCCAAGAGGGTGCTTGCGTCAATTGTGTCATACTTGGTGTCATCTTTATGGTTGTTTCAATTCTTACCATGGTTTTTTAGGCCTGACCCTTTTTTTGGCGACATTAATAATTGCGTAATATATTTGTTCACAATTGAAGGATGAAGTGTTTGGGTATTATTCAATGGCCAAACTGATTGATCCAGCAAGGGAGAATCAGTCTAGAATAACTTTTTGTCATACTTTCTTCCTTATTTATCAGATAGACTATTTAGAATGGAATTGGAGTGAATAAGCTCGTGACTGGTCCCAAAGGCAACCCTCTTTTTGGAAGGAGTGAAGGCGAAAAAGCCTTTGATGCAGGGAATGTCATTATGAGCTACACCCGCGGTGTTTTGCTGCACCAAAGAATGAATCTAGACGATGCAATCAAGCTGCTTGAGAATGCACTTACTCTCGCTGTAGTTGGTGACATGTTTGACTATGTCATAAAGACACAAGTTCAACTGGCTTCTGTTCATCTGAAAAGATACCAGATTCATGGTGATGAACAAGACTACAAAGCGGCGTACAATTATTCGGAGAATCTTACACAGATTGCAGAAGAACAGAATTTAGGTCCAGGGATGGTGGAGTCACTACTTCTCCGTGCAATACTCAAGAGAACTGCAAAAGACGTCGTAGGCGCTAAACATGACTTACTAAGGGCAAAAGCTTTGGCGATTGAAAATGAACTTAGTGCAGTGGTGAAAGTGATTGATCGAGAGATAGGAGAAGTGCAAAGCCTAGAGAATACTGCTATTGAAATAAACAGGATGATCCCGAAAGCGCCAGATATAGAAGAGAGTCTGGAAGAGGTTCCAGGAGTATTTGCGCGGCTCATGGATATGGGGATGGCTCGAAAGCCGATTTTGGTTCCGGTGAAACTCTATAGACTCGTCGTCATGCAGCCAAAGGTAGGCTTACCAGTTTACACGTATGATTTCGACAATAAGATGGAGGAAGCCAGCTTTCTTGTCTATGGACTATTGTCTGCAGTAACGTCTGTTGGCTCAGAGATTTTCCCAGACGCAGGGCGGATCAGGTCTCTAGCTCATGAGGGGAAGACCATCATTATGGAACATGAAGGGGACTATATGGGAGCATTGATAGCTGAAAAGGAGAATT
>JBHLQK010000268.1:0-3058 GCA_048884925.1 Candidatus Thorarchaeota archaeon | reverse complement strand
CCATTCCCAGGGGAGTATACGCTGTGATGGAAACGCCCAATTCCTTTGCAGCTTCAAGCACGCCATTATGCTCGATTTTTCTATGCAAGAGGCTGAACTGCACTTGATTAGTTGCAAGGGGCACGCCTCTATCAGCAAGTGATTCGTGAGCTGAAATCATCTTTTCCTTAGAGAAGTTGCTCACACCAACTGCGCGAATTTTGCCAGCATCAACAAGGTCCGCCATGGCGTCCATCTGTGCCTTGACAGAAGATCTCGAAGTAGGTTGATGCACGAGATAGAGGTCAATGGGATAAGGCTCAAGTCGATTGGCACTCTTTTCAGCTGCTTTTTGGATACTCTTCGCACTTTTCAGAACTGGCATCCACTTGGTGGTGATTATCACATCTCCAGGAGATTTGCCAGCTGAGGCAAGGCCGTGAGCTACTGCTCTTTCCGAAGCACCTCCACCGTAGATTTCAGCTGTATCGATCCAGTTTATTCCTCTGTCAAGTGCTACCTGAACAATCTCATCCATGCAATCTGGAGCAATTGGGGCTAAGAAATATCTAAAGAACCCCTTTCCGCCTGCAAACTGCATTGCTCCCAATCCAATAGGGGAAACCTCAAGTTCTGTCTTTCCAAGTCTGCGCTTCGCTGCTACCATTTTTAACGCGTTCACTTCTCAACAACTACTTTTAGTTGCTATTATATGACCCCATGCTGGAAATAGCCATTTATGAGGATACCATGGAGGCATATGAGAGCTAGCCATAGCCATCGTAGTTGTCTTCACGAAGCGTCGTCAACAGTCAACGAACCGAGTGACTATTATCTTGGATATTGCTTGAGTCAAAATCTAGAGGCGCGGCTAATGGATGCACACACTGATGTTGATGACAGAGTGATTGACCTTCTCAGCAGACTCACACTCAGAGAGAAGTTCCTTCTGCTTAGTAGTCAGGGAAGAAGAAGAATTTACGCTACAAAGGCAATCAATAGAGTGGGAATTCCATCCTTTAAAATGACTGATGGGCCTTTGGGAGCCGCTTATCTTTCAAGTGGCTTTAACAAGAACACTCGATTCCCCGCCACAATTTCCGTAGCCTCTACTTGGAACAGAAATCTCTCAAGAGATATAGGAATAGCGATGGGGAAGGAGGTGCGTGCACTTGGACGGCACATATTGCTCGCTCCAGGAATCAATATTGGCCGCACTCCCTTAAACGGCAGGACATTTGAGTATTATAGCGAAGACCCATATCTTACAAAGGAAATGGCAATTCCCTTTGTTCAGGGAGTTCAAAGCCAGCGGATTGGAGCTTGTCTCAAGCACTATGCTGCGAACAACCAAGAAACAAATCGGAGAAGCAGTAGCTCCGAGGTCCAGGAACGTACACTGCATGAGATATACCTTCGAGCTTTCAGAGATATCGTCAAGGAAGCCGATCCATGGTCCATCATGACATGCTACAATATGGTTAATGGAGTGTATGGTTCAGAAAACAAGTATCTCCTCCGCGAAGTACTGATGGATAACTGGGGCTTCAAGGGTTTCGTAATGACAGACTGGTTTGCAACAAGGAACATCAAGACTACTGAGGGATGTATCAATGCGGGTCTCTCCCTTGAGATGCCCTGGCCAGTGAGATATAAAATCAAGTCACTTGAGAAGGCTCATTCTGAAGGCAAGTTCACTAATGAAATCCTAGATGATCTTGTTCGAAGATACATGAGGGTTATGTTTCTGACTGGAGCATTTGATCAACCAGATAGTCTTCCTACTGGGGCTCGGAACACCCTGGAACATCAGGAGCTCTCTCGAAAGGCAGCCGAGGAAGGAATGGTCCTTTTGAAGAATGAAGGAGGGGTCCTACCTCTGGACTTGGACTCAATTGATAGAATTGCTCTTCTTGGGAAGAACCTAAAGAAGAAGTTCGGCAGGATTCTATATGGAGGATCTTCAGCTGTAGTTCCGCCTTTTGAGATAACCCCTCTAGCTGGCATGAAAGAACGTTGTAAGGATAATATCAGTTTCGTTGCAGATCCCTCAGAAGCCGATGCAGCGATAGTCTTTGCAGGATTGAACCATGCAAAGGGACAAGATTCAGAAACAGGTGATCGTAGCTCACTGACCCTGCCTGAGAGTCAAGTCATGGAGATTAATGAAACTGCGGCAGCGAATCCAAACACTATAGTTGTCCTCATCGCGGGCAGTCCACTTGCTATGGACGGCTGGCTGGAGAATATCCCTGTCGTTCTTGAGGCATGGTATGCAGGCATGCAAGGAGGCAGGGCAATTGCAAACGTACTCTTTGGGGATGTCAATCCGTCTGGCAGACTTCCGGTGACATTCCCTAAGAAATTGTCAGACTCACCAGCTCATAGTACAGGATCCCCGCGGACATTTCCAGGTGTGAATAATAAGGTGTATTACGATGAGGGAATCTATGTAGGCTATAGATGGTTTGACCAAAAGGAGATTAGCCCACTCTTCCCATTCGGTTATGGTCTTTCATACACGGATTTTGAACAGAATAATCTCAACCTAGAGAAGCCAACTCTATCAAGTATCGATGATAAGCTGACAGCTACGGTAGATGTTGAGAATGTAGGCGATCGCAAAGGCTCAGAGGTTGTGCAACTCTATTTCACTGACATTGAATGCAGCGTTCATAGACCACCAAAGGAGCTGTGTGGCTTCGAAAAAGTAACGCTGGACCCTGGAGAGGTGAAGACAGTTGGTGTCGAAGTAAAAGCTGCCGACTTGGCGTTCTATGACATTGAGGAGCACCGTTGGATGATTGAGGCTGGCCAATTCAAGATTCTTTCAGGAAAGTCTTCTCGTCAGATTCTTCTTGAAACAGACTTAAACTATACAAGTCACCTATGAAATCAACACTCAATTCTCTTCACGGCAACTGCACATGGATCATTCGGGATTTCAGATCCCATGGCAACCAAGCTAACAGTCATCGTTGCAGGCGTATCTAGAGGTTTCCTCCAATTCCTGCGAGTTGAACCAGATTCTGTATCGAAAGTCTTCACCAGGCTTCCCACCATCTCGATAATTCGCGAT
>JBHLQK010000267.1:0-3264 GCA_048884925.1 Candidatus Thorarchaeota archaeon | reverse complement strand
GAACCAGATTCAGATGACCGCTATAATCTGATTGGATTTGGCCCTATCTTCCGAATCTCCTCGGCAAACTTGTTGATTTCAGCCGCGAACTTGTCGCCCTCAGCGGCACTAACAAAGACCATCTTGACTCGGTCTTCATTGAGTCCCAACTGACCAACGAGCTTCCTCGCAAATCGAACTCGTCGCTCTGCCCCCAAGTTTCCGGTCTTGTATGCGCAGTCCCCAGGATGACAACCTACCACAAGCACGCCATCCGCCCCCTCTTGTAGCGCTTTCAGAAGGAAGTTGATGTCCAGCCTCGCGGTGCACGGCATTCGGATTATCCGCGCACTCACATCGTACTGCAACTTCATCGTGCCCGCCAAATCTGCTGCGGCGTACATGCACTGCATGCAGCCGAAGATTATGATGTTCATGTCCTTTGGTGGCATTGGTAGTCATTCGCCCGATATGATAGTAACGGGCTAGATTTGACGCACCATATAATCTTTCAGATTAGTAGATGTTTTTGGATGCATGCACCGACCTATCTCAAGTCTTCTGAGAAGGTGAGCGAACCTCCCTTATGACCTTCGACTTCCGTGTTCTGCCTTTCCCATGACTGCCTTCGCCAGCGTTCGTCGGCCACCACTCCGTCGCTGTAACATGGGCATTGCCGGAGTTCAATGGGACACCATCAATCACTTCATGCCCCTTTTAATCCAAATGATTCGTTGAGTAATTCTGACAAGATATTTAGGCTCGGTATGACATGGTATGCTTGAGGTTGTTGCCGGGAGATGACGCCTCAGCACATGTATGTGTGGAGTGTGAGAAAATTTGAGTAGTTCAAGAACTATGGCTATGTCCGTTATCCTTCTGATAGTCGGCGTTGGCCTCGGCTTCGGAGCGGGTTTCCTGATCTATGCTGGCGGACCTGGGGGACCAGGTACCGATCTGGGGACTCTGAAGGCGGGCTTTATTTACGTCGGCCCTATAGGAGACTACGGATGGACCAATGCTCATGATGTGGGAAGACAATTCATAGATGACAAGTATGACTGGCTTACCACTACGTATTTGGAGTCTGTGCCTGAAGCCACAGCAGGAGATAGAATTGACTATCTGATCGAGAATGAAGGTTGTGATGTGGTCTTCACGACATCCTTCGGATTCATGGACGCAACAATTGCAGCTGGAGCTCGACATCCTGACAAGATGTTCTTCCACTGTTCAGGATATCTGAGAAGTGATAACGTAGGCACCTACTTCGCAGACTTCTACCAGCTGTACTATCTGAATGGATTGATGGCTGGTGCACTTACCCAGACAGGTAAGTTAGGCTACGTTGCAGCATTCCCGCTACCAGAGCTTATCAGACATATCGATGCGTTTGCGATTGGCGCTAAAGAGGTCAATGATTCAGCTACTATTGATGTGCGTTGGCTTCAGACAGATTGGTTTGATCCTGCAGGAGCTACAACTGCAGCTAATGCCCTGATAGGAACAGGTGTCGACATGCTTGCCTTCACAGAAGACTCTACAGCGGTACCACTTGTGGCAAACTCCACGGACGACGTGTATGTCTTCAGTCATTATTCGCCCATGCAGTCCTATGCTCCAACTAGCACAATCAGTGGCCAGTTGGCGGACTGGGGTGTAATCTATGACGATATTATCCAGAAGATTTACCTTGGTCAGTATACAAACACGAATCTTGAGGATGTTGACTATCTTTGGCTATTGCAGGAGGGGGGAATCGAACTCGGTGGTGAGTTTGGAGTTCCAATCAACCCCTTGTTTGAGGATGAACTCAAGGCTATCAACGTGGATGATCCTCTTCTTGGCACCATAAGTGTCTACGATCTTGTCATGACAAGGATAGCACAGATGAGTAACCCGAATGTGGTCTTTGATCCATTTTCTGGACCACTAAACTTCAAGAATGCGACGCAATGGTTGGCAGCTGGAGAACGTGCTGACATGGGGACATTATTGACAATAGATTGGTTTGTCGATGGAATTATTGCAGACATACCTACGTAATCCATGTAAAGGGGGATTTCATTCCCCCGCCCCTTTCTTTTTTTCGAACACAATCTGTTTTAGAAAAGCCTACTATTGAAATATCACAAATCCCCGTATAGAGAAGCTAAGAACACAGAGGAAACTGACATGGAAACTGCACTAGAGATGCGAGAGGTCTGCAAGACATACTACGGAGAGGGTGCGGTCGAAATCCGTGCAAATGACCATGTCAATTTCACTCTTAGGAAAGGGGAGATACATGCTCTTCTTGGTGAGAATGGAGCAGGAAAGAGCACTCTTGTTATGAATCTGTGTCGAAGACCCGATAGTGGATCTGTTATCATAGAAGGGAAAGAAATCGAACTCAGAACGCCCCGAGATGCTCTTGAACATGGGATTGGAATAGCTTACCAAGACCTGTCTCGCACTCTTATCGAGAGACATACTGTTGCAGAGAATGTTCTAAGCCTGACAAAGGGGTTCTTTCTATCTATAGACACAGTAGAAGAAGCAGTGAGAAATGCACTGGAGAAGTTTGATCTGGGCGATCTAGACCCGAAAATGAAGGTATGGAAGCTATCTGGTGGAGAGAAGCAACGTGTGGAGATACTAAAGGCGCTCATAACAGACCCGGGAATAATCATCCTTGATGAGCCTACTTCTATGCTGACTCCACCGGAGGTCGATGGTCTATTCGATCTTCTGGAATCATTGAAAGCTGAAGGAAAGGGCATAGTAATAATCACTCATCATCTTGAAGAAGCAATTCGGATAAGCGATCGGATAACTGTCCTGAGAAGGGGACAAGTTATCGACACGCTTGATGAAGATAAGGTTAAGCAACTAAAATCCGATCCAAAGACTGGTGTCCGAGAGCTCGCTCAGCTTATGGTGGGACGAGCCGCACTGTATGACCTAGAGCGAAAGGAGTTGAAACACGGCCAAGTATTATTGGAAACACGACGTTTATGCGTTGACAATGATATGGGAATGCAAGTCGTGAATAGCATCAATCTCAGTGTACGAGAGGGCGAGATTTTAGGACTTGCTGGAATTGCAGGAAATGGTCAACGCGAGCTGCTTGAATCGATTGTGCATCTCCGGGATGTGAAAACGGGAGAGATACTATTTCATTTAGACGCTGGTGAAGTGAATATAACGAATATGCCTGTCAAGGCAATTAGGAATCTAGGTGTATCTTACATCCCTGAGAACAGAAAGAAGGCAATAGTCTTGGACCTCTCGGTGAGAGAGAAT
>JBHLQK010000266.1:0-3292 GCA_048884925.1 Candidatus Thorarchaeota archaeon | reverse complement strand
ACTGCATCAAATGAACCGTTGTGCACCGGATATAGAGAAGATGGGCTCATAGGGAAATCACCTGAATCCGTGAGGCCTGTCGTCCACACGTTTCCTTCACTATCGAGGTCCAAGGAGAGGGCAGATTCTAGTCCAGACCCTCCCACAAATGTGGAGTAGAGAAGCGATCCATTATTCCCTGAAAGGCTGAAGATGAACATGTCATTAGATCCATTCATGGTCGAATTGTAGGCATTAGATGTAGTCGGGAAGTCGCTTGAGCCAGTTTCTCCGCATACCCAAACATTGTCCTCAGAATCAATCTCAATCGTCATTGGTATTTCGTAATTCGAACCTCCGAGATAAGTTGAGTATAACACACTACCGTTTTCGCCATCGAGTTTGATAACAAAGACATCGGTTGACCCACTATATGTTTGGTTGTAGGCATCATCTGTTGTATGGAGATTTACTGAAGTAGTGGCTCCAGTAATCCAGACGTTTCCCACGGAGTCGGTCACGGTGTGAACGTACTCCTCATAGCTTGAGCCCCCAAAATAAGTGGAGTAAGTAAGTTCAGCTGTCAATTCAAGTAGCATGTCGGAGGATTGCATTGCTGGTAGTTCCACTGGTCCTTGGAATGCAATGTCTGAATGCTGCGTAAGCGCGATGCCTGTGGGTGAAGGTGGGCAAACCAATGCCGCGCCGCAGAGCGTTAGAATCAACAACAAGACTGTCTTGTAACTAACCATAGTACCACTTCTCCTCCGATTGGGCAATCTCCATCTGCCTGTTTCCCTTGTGGTGTCTTGACTCCTGAGAAACCGAGTACATTAGGTTCTGTGACTTTAAGACTTTGTGCAGTGAAGAATATTTAGAAATGAAATACCAAATCAGGGATATATAGAAAGTCTGAGTTCTCCTCAATCAACTTCATTGCAAGAATGATCAGGTGTTTGCTAGGAAAGCGCGAATATTGTTGAGAGTTCTGCAACAAGGTAGCAAATCTGTCCATCAGTGCAACCACTCTGCTAGACTTTGCTTCTACACAGAAGAGTTTCGAGTCCATTGACCAGATTGCAAGCTCACGGTCTGCTATCTTTACTATTAGAGGGCTAGGTAAAGACTCACAGACCCTCTCTGCTTCTTCAACGCAGTCAACAGCCATAAATGCCAATTCACGCATCTTGGCACTTCCGGGATCCACTACTTCCAACACCCATCTTTCACGCCTGTCAGTAATGAATGCCAGTTCAACAAGTTGGCTCTCAGACAGAGTGGGAATCTCCCTAAATATGGTCCAGAAGTGGTTTATGCGTGGTTGGTCTTTACGCAGTATCTTCTCAGAGTAGGAATCACGATAACCACGAAAGTAGCCCTCATGGTCGGCAATTATCGCGTTGATGTGGCGTTCATCGCCTGCAATGTGTGCGACGCGATAGGTCACTAGCTGCATACCAAAGACTTCGTCATGTTCAGTTTTCGAGAGAAAGGTCTTCTCATCCTCGGGGTCTACGGACAGGGTCTCCCCGCATACCTGACATTGAAACCTCCCTCTGACTTGACTAGTTTCTTTTCCTAGCCTGCTCCTTCTATCGTCATGTATCTGGCGACCAGCCATTCTATCATCTCCTTGACTCCTTCACCTGTCAGACAGCTGAGTTCATGATACTTACAGATCATCGGATTGCATTTCATCACTGCATCTATGAGCGTCTGGTCAATATCGTCGTGCAGGTCTGCCTTGTTCTTCAGGAGAACAAAGTCTGGCATATTCTTAGAACGAATCTTCGAGTAGTAGTCCGTCAATGTCTTTATCCATTGAGACAGATCGAGCAATGACTGAACATTGTTTCCTGAGAACATGAGCAAGACAACATTGACGCTCCCCATCGCTACCCTCGAGAGGTCTCTGAGCGGGTGAATGACTGAGTCCAGCTGCCCAGCCACATCCACCATTTGAAACACTCCTTCCTTCGCAGAACGCTTGATTCTCACGGTTTCCAGTTCAACAAAGGGTGTTCTATGATACGCTGTCGTGTCATCATCGAATCCAGAGAGGGGGATATTGTGCTTCATGACCCTGACGAGGCTTGTCTTGCCTACCGCCCCGGAACCCGCGATGAGGACTTTCCGGATGGTGAGTCCTCTTCTAGTGCTCACCGCGAAGGTTTCTGTGAATGTGTTTGCTGATACGGATGCCTTCTCTACAGGATTCATTTCTTCCACCCATGACCAGTCCGCTCCCAAGGCCTAATCTATGCTCAGATATACTCATATCTGCTAATATACAATCCCAAAGTGGGAAACTCGTGTAGATGCCTTCTCGAGGCCATAGAACGCATGCATTTCTAGCTGATTTTATAGGAACTAGAAGGTCACGAAAGACAACGCTTTCTTCTAAAGCATCAACTTAACAAACGGCCACACATATTCAGACTTGGTCAAATAGAAGCTCGCCCAAAGAAAGGATATGTTTAGGGGGATAAAGGTGGTTCCAATATGGGTGCTATGAGGGTGTCATAATTCATTTTCATCTATGGAAAATGTAACCGACTCAAAGAATGCCAGATTCAATATTGCACAGCCCGCGTCCTCAATCTGCAAACTGTAGTCTGAGATGAAAGTATCATTCTCGAAAGTATTGTAGTGTGTTGGGACCATGTTCTTCGGCTGAATCATTTCAACAACATCTACAATTGGAATAAGGCTGACTTCAAGAAGTCCCATGGCGCTGTCCCAGTAGATGGGAAGAAATGCAATATCAAAAGTATCAGAAAGACTCTCGTACTCCTCCATGTATTTCGCATCGCCTGCATGGAAGATCTTGAACCCATCTATGTCAATGATATAGCTTATCCAGTTTGAATCTCTTGGATGACTCGAGGGCATGCTGGGTCTATCCAGAGTGTACATCCAAAACGCGGTGATATTGATTTCCCCAACCTGATGCGATTCTCCAGGGTCCAGACCTATGCCATCATGGCGTTCAATCTGCACCGTCATGTTCTCAGGGAAAATGAAGGTTGTATCGTTCTTCTCTATGTCCCGTATGTCCAGCAATGAGTAGTGATCAAAATGAGGGTGTGTGATCAATATGATATCAGCTGGAAGCTCGGTGTAATTGTCAGGAATGACATAAGGGTCGATGTAGATTCGCAATCCCTTTGCTTCGATCATGACTCCTGCAATATTGAGAAACGTGATCTTGATCTCATCATCTGGTGAAACGTCATTTGGTTGCTCTGGTGCAAATGCCATCATCAGAATAATGGGCGTCGATACTAGGATGACACCAACTACGACGAGTATG
>JBHLQK010000265.1:0-3342 GCA_048884925.1 Candidatus Thorarchaeota archaeon | reverse complement strand
CTCGAGGGCAATCCGATGAGCATGGTGGACATCTCCTCGCTATTCAACGCTATGAAGCTTGAACATCTGGTTATTGGAAACTCAACAGTTGTGACAGCAGACTCCAAGCTAAAACATCAAGACTACTTCCCGCGTCCAATTGAGGAGAGAATGAACTCCATAACCTGGGTATAGTGGAAGTTTGCTTTCTTCGTCATACCTGGATGACACTAATCCTTTGAAGACCAAGCGTCTTCTATAGCAGACCTATCAGAAAGACAGATAGGCCGCTCGATTATGGTGGCCAAAGAAGAGTAAGCATGCCGCCAATACCGTATCTGCGACTGAGAACTCCATGGTTTTGTTGAGCCACTGTTTGCTATAACCGAGTTATAATCAGTTTCAAAGGTCTTTTATCAAACCGAATCCCACGTGTTTTGGAAGTCTTAACAGCAACATGCCTGCATGGAGGATGTTTCGATGCAATTTGAACTTCTAGTGCAAAGTCTGACACTTTTGCAGATGATTCCGGTCTTCCTAGTCATGCTTCTAATGTTGTGGGGCGTCTTCGCCGGCACTGGTAGAAGCAGGAATCTATCACTTCTGGCATTTCTAATTGCCCTGAGCTACGCCATAGAACTGCTTTCATTCGCAGCAATCAAAATGGACTGGATTACACCGACTGATTGGACAAATTGGGGCATGTATGTCGCCAGCGGCATGGCAGGGCCCTATCTGGCCTTGCTCATCTTATATGTGACAATTTGGGCCTTTCCCAACTTCTTCAGCGAGCGCAAGTGGGCAATCATTGTTGCCCTTATCGGACCGATTGTCTACGACCTACTCCTATTCAGCAGTTCTCCTCGGACTGCGTATGGATTGGGTCTGGCATGGAGAGCTACGGCGCTGATCCTCGCTGTGCTCTACATGGCCGTGATTCCACTTTATGCTACATTTCATTACACTCGCCAGGACAGAATCCGCGGGTCCCCACTGGTGAAATGGGTATGGGTAGTCCTGATCGGTCTCCTATTCTGGTCCTTCGGAGAGGCAACGATCATCATTTCGCTGATTATGGAGTGGCCGGGTTGGTTCTGGACTGAAATAGGTGTAGCGCAAGTCAGCATGCCCACAATAGGCTGGTATCTCATCCTGGTTGGCTTTGTCTTCCAAAGAAGAGCAATCCAATCAGCAAAACCCTAAGCAGCGTGGAAGGTCTAGCATTCAAGGCTGATGCACTTGAAACCAGGTTTCAAGGCTCGGCGTAGAAACCTTTGGCTTTTTCCAATTGGAGTTATGAAAGGTCTTCGCATTCCATGAACGGGTTGGTAAGACTTTTCTGTCCATTTTGAGAAAGTCGGCTGCCCTGTAGGTATAGTTTCAAAACGTTAGGGGAAGACGTAGGCTCTCATCTTTGCCGTGGAAAGTCCAAGAGTCTTCTCCAGCAGACCTATCAGAAACACAGATAGGCCGCCTGTCCAGTTGCCAGAGCCTCCCGATTTTGCTAACAAGAACACCGAGATCGGTCACGACTCACTCTATCTCGAGTCGCGGAGACCTTATGTCGAAGCTCCGGACATATTCTGGTTCGCAGTGTTGTCATATCTGTGACACAGCTTCAAGACTCTCTCAGTACAAATGTGAGAGCGCATCGACTTCTTGATTTCAGCACTCGTAGGAGAGGAGAGAATGATGAAGAGAGGTTTCATTGTAATGAATCGACGCAGATTGAGTGTTCTCATTTTGATTATTCTCCCCCTTTCACTGTTCATTCCCCTGTATCTCGATTCACAAGGATTTTGGAATGGGGATCTCACACCCGATACAATCATTCACAACGGTGAAATCCTCACTATGGAGCAGTCCCCCGCACAAGTTGAGGCACTAGCCATCCAAGGCGGGTCTATCCTCGCTATTGGTGATGAGAGTGATATCCTCGCAATGGCAGGACGAAACACCCGTTTCATTGACCTTGAAGGAAGGACACTTCTACCGGGCTTCATTGACTCCCATGCCCATTATGTTCAGGGTTGGTCGGATGGGGGCTTTTCAACGCCAGATGAAGCTGTCGATTTTGCGTTAAGCTGTGGATGGACGAGTTATTCTTCTATGTGTGTGAATCCAGATCTCTTGGAAGAGCTGAGAACCCTAGATCAGCAAGACCGCCTTCGAATTCGCGTCAATGCCTACCTTCAACTGAGCTGGGAGTTCTACAGACTTGGAGATTGGTATCAAGCCTACCAACCTGGACAGGAGTTAGGTTCAAAGCTGAGGATTGGAGGAGTGAAGATCTTCATGGATTATTGGTGGATGGATTGGGTCCACTACTTCAATCAGACTGAACTGGATTCACTCGTACAGGAAGCTCATGAAGCAGGGTTCCAGATTGCAATTCATAGTGTAATTGACAGTGCCACGGATATCGTCCTGAACTCGCTTGAATCAGTCCTAGAAGGGCAATCGAACGAGCTTTACCGTCACCGTATCGAACATCTTGTCCTACTCAGAGATGATCAGATACAGAGAATGAGCAACCTTGGAATTATCGCATCCTTCCAACTTTCCTGGTGTAACTCAGATTCCATACCAGATTACACCCAGTTTTATCAGGACTATTCCCACATTGTAGGAAGATGGCGAGATATTGTTCAAGCGGGAATGCCTTCAATTGGAAGTACTGATTTCTCAAATTACTATCCGGATGTGGGATCTGCTATGGGAGCGGTCTATAGGGCAGTCACTAAAACTGGGTACCTAGGGCTCGCGCCTCCCGATTGGATGTTGAATCAGAGTCTCAGTGTAGAACAAGCCCTGCGGCTCATAACAATCGACGCGGCCTATGGCACGTTTCAAGAGGACGTAAAGGGGAGCATTAAGGTTGGGAAACTTGCAGACCTCGTTATTCTCTCCGACAATCCACTGACTGTTCCGGAAGACAGTCTGGCTGACATAGAGGTGCAGCTGACGATGGTTGGTGGGAGGATTGAATATACGAAAGAGGGTGTCTGGAGGATTAACATTTATACTACAACCACTGATGTAGATGTTTCGGTTAGCGTATCAACATCTACAAGTACTAGACTGTCTATAGATGCAGCTGGTAATTTATCTGCTCAAAATTCTACTCAGTCTAGCGCTACTACTACAGTAAATAAAACCTACGGTGAGTCGTTTGTAAAAACAGGTTTACAATTTAGTGCTGCACAAAAGGTCATTACCACCAACTTCGGTGAAACTTTAAAAGATGCGAGTTTAATCCGAATGTGCAGCGCTTTCCGGTTTTCCTCTATCGCAGATTTGAATTCATCCCATGACTTAAAAGAACCCTTTGTCTTGCTAAGAAGCTCCTTTGTGACAAAAAGC
>JBHLQK010000264.1:0-3343 GCA_048884925.1 Candidatus Thorarchaeota archaeon | reverse complement strand
AGACTCTCAAATATCTGGACCGACTCCGATAACGGAACTCGCATATCGTTGTCACCCTGAATAATGAATAAGGGGGCTGCTATTCGCTCAACCTTGTTAATTGGACTAATGCTTTCGAGGAATTCTCTGTCACGTTCAAGATTGCCGTATTCAGCTTCTCTTAATTCCCGTCTCCATGGGGCGGTGTTTTCTAGGAAGGTGACGAAATTTGAAATACCGACTATATCGACTCCCGCCCTCCAGAGCTCTGGATGCTCGGTCATGGCTGATAAGACTGCAAATCCACCATAGCTTCCACCAAAAATCACTAGGCGATCCCCATCAATGTCATGCTCGTTCTTCTTCACATGCAATGCCAGGTGCCTTATGTCCATTATTGAATCCAGTCGATTCTCAATATTGTCTGCATCCATATATGACCGTCCATAGCCTGTGCTGCCGCGAATGTTTGGAGTGATTACAGCAAATCCTGCTGACAGGTAGAATTGAATTAAGGGGTAGAAGTCCGGGAGAATCTGGGATTCTGGTCCACCGTGAATAAGTATTATTGCAGGCCATCCTTTCTCTGGTTTGAATCCCTTTGGAATGTAGCGAAAATAGGGAATAGGTAGACTATCGAAACTAAGGTAATTATGAAGCGAGGCGCTGACAAAAGATTTTGGATTGAGTCCAGCAGTATTTGATGACGTGGCTTTCCAAGTTGAGAAATCTTCCAAATCTGTGATCCAGATATTGACTGGAGAAACAGAAGAACTCATAGTCGTTGCAATGAAACTGTGATTGGGAGAGATGTGCATTGCTCTCGAGAAGGTTCTCTGGTCGCCACTGGCAATCACCGACCCAGCTGGCAGGTCTATTTGGGTCAGTCCCGACGCTCCATCTGCAGTGAAGATTCCCCGCCATAAACTCGTATATCCACCTTCATTATATGTGAAATAGGTATGTCGTGAGTCAGATCGAAACGCCACTTCTTCAAGTTCATGTTTGGCTATTCCCTCAATGCCCTCCAGAGTCCGAAACTCGCCGCTCGTAGATAGAACTCCAAGCCGAACAATATCACTAGCATAATCAGTCCCAACCAGAATGTGCTCCTTATCGAGCCACCTTACAGCACTCCAGCGGTTAGTTCTTGAATCGTTCAATGATTTAGTTAGATTGTTGACGTCCCCTCCTGCAACCTCAAGTAGAAGCAGATTGATGTTGTTGTTGCCAAAGAACTGCTCGAGAATTGCATACCTATCATCATCTGTAATTGCGGAAACAGCACACATTCCTTCTTCAGGTCTATAAACAACCTCCGATTCATTCATGCTGAGAGGAATTCTCTGGCGATAGATATCGAATCTTGCCTTGTCTTTGATATTCGCACTAAGAAAGATGCTCTTCTTGGAAACATGAGTGATGAAATGAATGGATTTGATGTCAGAAGTAATCCAGGAGAGATTGAGGTCGCCATCAATCATCCCAATTTGGTAGTTCTCATTTCCACCATAATCACGGGTGAATATGAGAGTCCCATCGCTTAGATAATGGGGATTGGTACAGCGGTCTTGCTCAAAGGTCATCCGAATTGGCCATAGAGTCTTATTCTTCTCTATATCTACTGTATAGATTTGAAAAAGGCCAGGAGCATCATACGTAAAGGCAATCTTAGAACCATTAGGGTGCCAGGAAGGACCTCCAGCAGTTTCAATTGCCAGATACTTCTCAAAATCATTGCGGGGGCTTGACATAGCTTCTGAAATCACCACAAAGCTCTATGAGTCTTCCCACTGATTACACCTCAAAGATATATTTCTGAAAGGATATTATTCCCACATGAAAGACATTGAGTTTGTAAAATCGCAATATCTGAAGCTCAGAGAATCACTCATTAAGTTCCTCAGCAATTTTGACGATGAGAGCTACTTCTATCAGCCCACAGATAAATCAAATTCCACAGCATGGATAGTCCCTCATATCTCAGCTTTTGAGAAGATAATGATTGCTGATAAAATATCAGGATACACCTTTGCCGAATTCATCACATCAGATGACATCTTGAAGTATAAGCCAGGTGTGGATGGATTTGCGTTCAATAGGGAGCAAATGCTAGGAAAGGAGGAAGCTATAGCCTTGCTGCAGAGAACCAAAGAAGTTTCAGTCAGATTTCTTGATGATCTGATTGAGGAGTCTTCATTTGCCAAAGAGGTAGATCCACAAAATGCAGTAGAGAAGTATTTGTTCAATTTCTCGCATGAAACTGAACACTATGGTCAATTGAAATACTTGCTTGGTACTTGGAAGCGAGTGACTTCAGAGTAAAGGAATAACATGCTCCCTTCTTTTCAAGTTATGGAAGGAGGGGTTCATCTCAAATAGATCTGATAGAATTCAGGCCTTCTTTAGGACGAGATACGTATAGTGGCCCATGCGGCTTAGGGTGTCCAATTCCGCATCTTCACTAATTGGTAAAACTTCTCCAGAATTCAGTTTAATATCAATTCCTTCTATAAATGAAAAACCTATCCCGCTAAGAACATCAATGTTGTCTACAGGATAGAGTGAACAGGGTTTTGTTACTATGAGGAGGCTACCTGGTCGCATGGTCTTTTGAACCGCCTCCAAACTTGTCAACGCATCAGTATATGCCTTGTAGTACTCAAACAAGTATCCTATGACATCGTTATTCAGGAAGCCGAGGTCGAAAGCACCTTCTCCAATACGCTGCTCCTGAATGATTCTTCTGTCCAAGACGGTCTGTTCGTGTTGATTTTCATTTAGGTATTCAGCCTGATCCTGCCGATATGATGCCTGCGTCACCATCATTTCCAGACGGGCATGGACAGCTCTGGCACGATTCTCTATACGCTGTTCTTGGAAAAGCCCAAATAGGCTATCCAAACGCAATGGATGTAGATCGGTGCTATAAGTTATAGGCCTTACAGCTGAGAAATCCAAGTCTGGAAGAAAATCAGGTAATACTCTATGAATGAAGTTTGGTATTCTGTCATTCTCTCCTGAAGCGAAATCAGCAATAAGAAACTCCTTGGTATCACCAGCTGAAATCCGCCTTCTGAGATATTCAGTCACGGATCGGCTTTCGCAAATCCATGCCACAGGATAGAGGACTCTTGGATCTGAAGTCAAGGCAGAATAGGATGCTCCAATCTAGGCTTTATGTGCTATGTATCCTTGCACGCGACCATTTCTCAAATGCGGCATTCCATATAATGAAGAAGCACATAGAAAAAGACGCAGAAGAAGACTTATATTATATTATACTAGTAGAATACATATTATTATACTAGTAGAATACTCTATAGGATTGATTCGATGACACAAACCACACAACAAGAACAGG
>JBHLQK010000263.1:0-3430 GCA_048884925.1 Candidatus Thorarchaeota archaeon | reverse complement strand
CATCAGCCAGAGCAGCGGCACGCACACCCAGAGCAGCACGCTCAGGTAGCCGATGAGACTAAAGTAGTTCCAATTCATTTTTTGATTTTCGACACCGCGTCATTCCACTGACTGAACGCATAGTAAACCAGGTTGATGCCGAGGTTCATCGCCGCATCGCGCATCTCGGGCGTCACATCGGTGTAGCCGGGTGATTTCCAGGCGTCGTTCATGTCGCCGGGGTGATAGAAGACGACCCAACGCCCCTCATGCTTGATGCCCAGGGCGCGGCGGCCGCCATGATGCCAGAATGCCGGAGCCCCGTCGGGGAAGCTGTAGGGGAGCTGATAGAGCATGTCGTCGTCCGCGATGTCGATCAACGGCTTGTCCGGGAACACCTGGCGCATGAAATGCAGGAACCCCAGAAGAACAGTTTACTTCTTTTCCAACTACACCATGATAGAAATACCTGAAAAAGAACGGGATAGACGTGATCTGGTATCGGTTGCTACATGATAATTGAGGGATATAGATGAAAATTTACAGGTTTCTGGTTCTAGCCTACATCTTGTGTATCATTGCTTTATTTCCTGTCCTGCTACATAGCCCAATAGAACTACACATTCAAAATGAATTAGATATTGGCTCTGGTCAAGCTGACTCATCTGTAGATGCGCTCCCATCTAGTCTTTCAGCCCCTTCATTGGTCGACGAATTCGATTCTAGTCTAGGATACAATACTTCAATCTGGAATTTGGAGTCTTTCGGTGAGGGTAGCGTTAGTTGGGTTTCGGGAGATTATCTCAATATTTCCGCAAAGCGTCACTCCTACAGAACTTTGACATCAAAGATGACATTCAATGTTGGACAAGAAGTTTCAATCAGGATGAGGATGATCGAGAACGAAGCAATCGTGTTTGTTGGATGGACAAACCAAACACCATCGACTGGCTGGAACTACAGGTTCGGCAATAACTCCGTACACATTCAGGGTGCTTTATCCGCTGCGCTCCTTGAGGTTGCGGATCCAGATCCGGCAATACGTTACATATCACTACTCTCCGATATAGACACAAGACAATGGCATACCTATAGAATAGTGTGGAATGATACCGTAGCGATTGCATACGTCGATGGAATCAGGGCTGGAGTGATAGGAGCACAGACTCCAAGTGGTCCACTTCATTTCAAGATTACAATTACTGAATTCAGGGACCAAGAGACTGAAGGTTGGCTATGTATTGACAGTGTGAGCATTAGCCCGCATGCATCAATGGAGAGCGAGAATCCACCATTCATAGTGGTGAATTCACCTGGAAATGGAACATTGAATCTAGGTGGAGAAGAAGTTGATATTGCACTAGTAGGGTCGAATGGCACTCTCTTCTACTCTTGGGATGGTGAGATAAACCGAACTGCTGTACATCCATTTGGATTAGCTCTGCTTTCCTCTCCAGGAGTTCATACGCTTGACCTTTACTGTGCAGACGGGTACGGATATGGCACCTGGGCTTCTGAACATTACGTCTTTGAAGTTTCAGCATCTCCTCCTGAGATTCAAGCCGTCTTCACATCACAATCACCCGATGTTGACGGATTAATCTCTGAGAATGAATGGCCACATGACTCAATGACTGTACTTCATATGTTCGGACCGGATGGAGCCGTGGAGGATGTGGATGTATACCTAGCCTATGATGACACCTTCTGCTATATCGCCATTGATTCACCTGTTGCATCAGGTCATGATTCCCGTGCAGCCATAATACTCAATGGCATACCAGATGGTCGTTATCATGGTTCGCCCAGCAGTCCTGTTATGTCGCCGTACTATACAAAGGGCTCACCAAAAGCATGGGAGGGCTATTCGGAATTGCATTTTCTGAACGAATCAGCTGATGGCGATATTGGCAACTACAAACTCGAACCAATTCCCAGTGGGTATCTATATGCTGCTGTTGAGGTAGAAACAGGCGTTCATTATGAGTTCAGAGTGCCACTCGAGGAACTCGATGCACAAGCTGGGGACTTGATTGGCATATCAATTATGCTCTTTCCATCAGGATTGGGAGTGTTCAATCTTTACTACCCTATGGTTTTCCCCTGGGAAAATGCAGCAAGACTCGCTCTTGTCCGATTGGCTTTGATTTCAGTCATAGACCCAATTATGTTCATAGGGATTGCATCAGGAATCGTATTGTTTGCTGGTGTCGCCTTTGTATTCATGAGGAAGGGGAGAACCAAGGATACTGAAGTAGGTTTCTCAGTGGAAACAGTAGAAAGAGTATCTGAGCTGGTAAGGTCATATGAACAGATCACTCTCGAGAGATTATCACGCCAAACAGGAATGACAAGAACAGAAACAGAATCAACGATAAGAGAGATGATTTCAAAGGGATTATTGAATGCAGAATACGACGAATCCACTAGGACAATTAGAAGAAAATGAAGTATCACCCATAATCAATCTAGGAATCTGCAGTACTGGCATACAAGACTCTCGGGGTCATTGAGAAACTGCTCAAGCAATTTCACTGGATGAGTTGTAGGAACAAGCTGTGTTGGCGGACGCCCTGGACTACGACGTTTGCTTGTTATTGTCAACTTGCCTGTTTGGGGCTTGAAATCTCCACTTAACTGAACGATTTGTGATATATGATCCCTCCATGTCCTTTGAGTTCCAAGCTCGCTAAGAGATGGTGGGCTTAGAGGACCGGTCAATAGAGTGAGATACCCTGATAGGCCCCGGGCAGGATTAAAGCAAATGACAAGACCAGTGAGTATCGCAGCTCTAGAGCAATGAGAAGATACTCTCTGACTTTCGCATCCTGCAAGATCACTTCTGAGAGTAAAATCAATGAATGTCTTCAGTGCACTTGAATCATTCTCCTTCATGTTCATCGATGCAGCAAATTCCTGAATGTCAAGGAAGCGCTTTCCTATCTGGAGCCTAGCCCGAATCTGCTGCTTCAAGACATCATACCAGCTGTAAGCTAGACGATGATATCTGTCCAAATTCTTCCACGATTCATCGCTTAGCGAAATCGCGAAAAACACTGCATCCAAGTCATCTTCCCAAGTAGCGTATGCATTATTAAGGTCCAAAGCGACAGACAGACGCTCTTGCTCTTGCGGCAGGGTGGCCTCAAAGCTCTCAGACACCAGGCCTTGATAGTCAACCTGGAAGTACACCCGTTCTCCTGACAGAAATGATTCAGAATTTGGGGTAATCGTTAAAACGAGTGCATTGCCTCCTTCTGCTGCCATATCTAAATTCCAGGCCACCTCAATTGAACTGAGGTCTTCTCTAACATTGCCGATACGTGATTCAGTCAATGCCTTCCTGAGTATTAATTCAATCCCTTCGTAATCACTCCATACATCCATTGATATTCTGCCCACTGTCCTGTCTCTGATGCTGTCAACGACAAGAAGGACTGGGCAGTTTGCC
>JBHLQK010000262.1:0-3475 GCA_048884925.1 Candidatus Thorarchaeota archaeon | reverse complement strand
ACTGTGTTGTAAGAGGCTACTACCTCGAACCCTTGTATCAATCCATCTGGGAACCAATCTGGAGGACTTAGGGCAACAATCCCTGGCGCATAAGAGAAATAAAACGCAACAGAGCCAGCAATGAGCATAGCAGAGAATGCAATCTTCTCTCTGTCTTTGTAGAGATCCCCTGCCTTGGTAAGCAGCTGGTCCATCACTCTTCCTCCATGGCTTTCAGGTAGATATTCTTCGCCTCTTTTCCATAAGCTCGACACAGGGTAACAAGCACTCCCAACAAGGGGTGCTCATTGTTGATTCTGATTGAATACAGCTTAGGCGTTAGCTGGTCAATCAAGATCATCTTGTCCTCTTGAAGATGTGCTAGTACACCCCTATAGAGGCTTCTCGATTTCCCACTGTACCCTATCAGACGACTGAGTTGGACGCCACTAACACTCCGTGGGTATATGTGTCCCAGCGCCAAGAGGATTGCTCTCCTTGTTTCGTTCAGTGAAGTCATGAGCTGGAGCAGTTCATATACAGAGCGCCGTGTGTCTTCTTCTGCCATAGTAATCATGCCTTCCTTGGCACATCTACTTGCTTGTGTCGCCCTTTACACAACATTTGGTCGCTGAGATACCACGATCTCTTTGGCAACTCCAGGCTATATGCAAAGACGCCACTACACCCTCAATATATCTTTCTTTCCTAATTCCAAATCCGCCTGAAAGCACCCTTTCGATTTCTTGGATACTACATCAGTTAATAAGAGAGCAACTGAATATGGTTCGTGAACCTTGTATTCATCTGGAGGTTTATTCAGATTATGGCTTTCGGAAGCAAATACTTCGGCTGGCTGTCAGCTATGGCGATTGTGCTCGCTGCTGGCTGGTTTCTCTTGCCAGCTGGGTATAATACCTTAATCCAGTGGATGGCTCCAGAACTGGGCAATTACGTGCGGCCAACCCTGGTAATGGTCAACATTCTATTCGTCAATCCACTTACTAATATCACAATGGTTGCAATTTGGGCTGCAGCTGGATTTGTGGGAGGCATACTGGCTGGCACCAAAAAGGGCGCGTTCGTTGTCGGATTCATGACGTGGCTCTTTTGCTTTGGTCTTGCTGGGTTCTGTGTTATCCAGATGTTTATGTCTGGATTTAACTTGGGTACAATTCCTCCACTGCCACCGGGTAGTTCGATTGTAGATGTGCTGAGCATTCCATTGATTCAAGATGTCATTGGTGGAATCTTGCCAATGATTGCAGGAATTTCTGGAGGAGGAATGGATATTTTCTCAATGATCATGCCTCTAGTAATATGGATGGTTGTACCAATTGTGGTGGTAATTGTAGCTGGAATAATAGGCGCCATGGTTCGCCCAAAGGAGTGAGGAAGAGATGAAGCACATCCACAAATATGGAATATTCATGGTTTTAGTTGGTTTCCTTTTGATATCTCCCGCTGTAGCAGCAACGGTATTCAATCATGGATATACTCCTGCTCAGGAACTTGACATCAATGATTTCCTAGTCAACATTATTGAAGATGGAGCTGAACTTGTCTTCGCAAATATTGATGCTGAAGGTGCACCACAGGTTATCTATGGACAACTTGGAATCCCCTCAGAGACCCTTGGTCTAACAACTGGAGGATCACTCTCAGAGATGTATACTGGATGCATTGCTATGATCCTAGTTGCAACTTATGGGGAAATGCTTGAGTATGTCTTCGATCTGATAGGCACAGATTTCCTAGGCGGAGACAGTGGAGGTGAATTCTTTCCTCTGCAGGCGGAAATGTTCGGCTTCGATTCGATAATGGACCTAATTGGAGATGAACTCAATTTGCTGGTAAACGTCTTCCTCGATTTACCAGAAACGACCTCAAGGAGTCGCATGAGTCAAATTATGAGTCATCTAACTGTCAACTTTGGTTTCTCATTCAGCGAGCTCTTTTCCCTAAGGATTGATGAGAGCTTCTTCCCACCTGAGATGCAGCTTCAGCTGCCATTCCAGTCTATTGATGTCTACATTCACCAAATGACGAATGCTGATGTCATTCAAGCAATTTGGGATGTAATGGACACCAGTGGATTTGCAGGTGCCATTGATGAAACTGTTTTCGCTGGCAAGCCTGCAGCTGCTGCAGGACTTCTAGCAGTCCCTGATATGGATGCTCTCATAGGCATGATTGAGGGATTCACGAGTGGTGGAGGATTCTCATTAGCTGATTTCGTTACTTCTCAATTCGGAAATCTCACTTTTGAAGGGCCTCTGGCTGTTGCGGCGGTGGGTTATGTTGGTGACCAGCTTCTCACTAACACAGACACTCAGCTTGACATCTTTGGTGACCTCCTTGACGCTACGTCTTCGGTTACACCCCTTGGTACTGGTCAGTCGTTGGTCATCGCCAACTTTCCCTCTAATGTAAATGTAACATCCTACACGCCAGAGAATCAAGCTCAGAATCTCACGTTCTATGACAACGTGAGCAACATAGTCTTTTGGAATTCCACTGGACTCGGGACTCAACCAGACTATACAGTCTACTTCAACGCATCAGGACTGCCCCCGATGATCACTCTCGAGCGCACATTCTCGCCTATTAGCTGTGCCGTCGGAGAGTTCACAGATGTCACAGTCACTGTGACGAATGCGGGCGATGACCCGATTGCCAACGTTTCACTATCGGATATCGGATTCAATTTGATCTATCCTGACGTTGCAGTTTCGGGAAGTCAGACAGGATCTTGGCTATCACTTGCCCCTGGTGCCTCTCAAAGCATCACCTATCGAGTGACCTTTACAAATGAGGGCAAATACACATTCCCGGGAGCTGAGTTGACCTACGAATATGACACCTACGTATTCGGAAAGGACACCAGAGCAGAAGGCTTCGAAGTAACAGCTGATTTGGTAGGTCTACTGGCACAAGGGATTGCAGATGGCTGGCCCTTCACAGGAGCTATCCTTGGCCTTGTGGCTGTCACTGGCATCTACTCAGTCCTCGGGCTGATCCGCGGTGGCGGTGGGAGCGAGTTCTATCAGACATAAAACACAAGATGAATGGGTGCTCTATTTCTTCGGAGATGGGCACCCACTCAGGTTTCTTTTGCCGAGCTTGGCAACAATAGAATCAGAGTTTCTTATGATTCTCCATTCTTCTTGAGTATGCGAGCATTCATTCAAAGTTCGCTTTTCTCTTGCTTAGCTTTCAGTCTCCATTGATAAAATGATGCAACTCCAGCACAAATCCACAAAGTTGCCAAGAATTGATGGGGTAATAGCAATACCCGTATTCTTTGGGCCAATGGAGATGGAAATATCATGATGACCCACATCATAATCTGTGTATCTACCTCTATAGTTTGATCCTGACTTGGATTATAGTAATTTGCAGTCCAGTTAGCAACAGTGAATGGTCCCGAGAGAGGATATGGCAGAGAAACAGCTAAATTGGTGTCATTGGCATAGGTGCCAGAATAATAGAATAC
>JBHLQK010000261.1:0-3516 GCA_048884925.1 Candidatus Thorarchaeota archaeon | reverse complement strand
TCCATGATGTCCTCATAAATGGTTATTTCCAGCATGGGGTCATATAATAGCAACTAAAAGCGGTTATTAAGATGAAGACGCGTTGAAAATGGTAGCAGCGAAGCGCAGACTTGGAAAGACAGAACTTGAGGTTTCTCCTATTGGATTGGGAGCAATGCAGTTCGCAGGTGGAAAGGGGTTCTTCAGATATTTTCTAGCCCCGATTACTCCAGATTGCATGGATGAGATTGTTCAGGTAGCACTTGATAAAGGAATAAACTGGATCGATACAGCTGAAATCTATGGTGGAGGAGCTTCGGAGAGGGCAGTATCTCACGGTCTCGCCTCAGCTGGGAAATCTCCTGGAGATGTGGTAATCACCACCAAGTGGATGCCAGTACTGAAGAGTGCTAGTAGCATCCAAAAGGCGGCTGAGAAGAGCACCAATCGACTCGCCCCGTATCCAATTAACTTGTATCTAGTCCATCAGCCATACTCTAGGTCATCAATCAAAGCACAGATGAATGCCATGGCGGATCTTGTTGACGCTGGGTTGGTCCAGGCCGTAGGAGTGAGCAACTTTTCTGAGGAGAAGATGCTTTCTGCTCACGAGGCTCTAGCTGAAAGAGGGATTCATCTTGCTACAAATCAAGTGCAGTTCAGTCTGCTACATAGAAATATCGAACATAATGGCGTGCTTGAAACTGCTAGAGAATTGGATGTAACAATTACCGCGTACACGCCCCTTGGCATGGGAGTCCTTACAGGGAAACTGCACAGCAATCCTGAGTTACTTGGCAGCATGCCTCGGTTTCGGCGTTCAAGACTTAGAGGGAAGATCGAAAAGAGTAGACCGCTAGTAGATGAGCTTGAGGCAATTGCTCGAGAGCATGAAGCTACTGCTGCTCAAGTAGCCCTGAGTTGGACAATCAACTATCATGGGGACAAGGTCGTAGCTATTCCAGGAGCTAGTACGCCCTACCAGGCAGAGCAGAATGCTGGTGCCATGCGCATTTCGCTTGCATCTGAACAGATGGAGTCACTTTCAACTCTATCATCTGAATTGGCTGGATGACAACATCAGGTGGCGATGCCTGCTGATTAATGCAAACTATGGATCCCAATCGTACTTGATGAAATGATATGGAGCATACTCATCAGGGTCCAGTTCCTCTGCTATCTCCCCAAATGGCATAGTTGTCGTTGCTCCCTCAGTGTAGGACACTAGCATCACATCGACTATTGGAATCTGATGCAATGGATCATACTTTGATTCAGGGAATCTCACAGTACCCTCACCAATCTCCAGCTTGACAAGCTCTGTTCTATTTTGCTGCCTCATAAGCAAGGGCTTCATACCGACACCAAGCCCTCTCTCGTCCAAAATGGACTTTACTAGAAAATGAGGTCCCTGTGGAGACCGCTCCTCCATAATGTCAGTAAGTGTCACTTCAATCTCTACAATAGGGACTCCTCGTCTGATACAAACTCCCTTTGCGTTGCTGCCTACTCTCTCAACTGTGATGGAATCTGCAATCTTCTTTGGGTATCCATAGATCTCTCTTCCCCCAATCATCGCAATATCATTATCCACTGGCATTGATATGCAGTAACTCCCTGTTTCTCCTTTATACTGCACTGGTAGGAAGACCGCAGCTTCATTATAGGGCGGGCAGAAGTTCGGCTCGTGGAATTCAGCCACATAGGCTGATGCCATAAGGATTGGTCCTGGCTCAAGCGGTGGCGGGATGACCTGTCGGATTGCGTCCTCAGTCGTCGTAAACATCGCAATAATCATGGTGGCATTGCTGAGCACATAGCCCTCAGCATACTTCCTAGAACGTTCTTCTATCTCTTCCATTGTTCTTGTGAGTTTCATCCAACGATCTCCTCAGCTGCCATAACGCACGCTTGGGAAGCTGAGCTTGGCACTGAAGTATAAGTCTAGCGAATCTGAAACCCTAGAGCATCTGTGCAACCATTGGAGAGAAGAATGGTATGAGCCAGAAAAGCCAGACAAATTTCGAGAAGCGATGAAACCTCGCAGCTGAGACCTCATCCCCCCGTGTCAACACTCTGATTGCCCAGACAGCATGAATCAGCATTAGGATGATTGCCGCAAGTCCAGTGACTGAGTGAAAAATCGCATCAAGAGGGCCTAAGACAGTGCCACCCGTGTCTAGGTTCAAAGCCATGATGGTTGTTCCCGTAGTGTCACAGAGAACACCAATGCAGAACATCACCACAAAGACTGGTTTGAGATCCCCAGTAATCTGCTCCCCCCAAACAGCAATTGAGTAAGAGATTAGGGCTGCTCCTATGAAGTACATTCCATACGTGAAGATCAATTGAGCCATGTTTGATTCCCCTTGCTTGATTCGATTGCTCGAAACGTTCCTGCTTTCAAGTCTTTCGTCTGTCCATTCGGGAAATCGGGGAATCTTTTCCTCCGTCCACTCGTCATGTGGCTTTCTTCGGCCTTTTCTTGATGTGTAACAGCTTCCTGATATCCTCAAAGTCGCTGAATGGTGGCACCTTGATGTGCAACCATTTTCCATCATGATACTGTTTTGTGTTCTCAAAGAAATCCACAATTTCCGGGCTGAATTCATCCTTCGAGTTCTCGAATTTCTCGACCTCTTTCTTTCCAAAGATTATCAGAACTGTGAGTTCTTCCTTCTTTGGATAGAAAGTGATTAGAGTCTTGCCACTTCTGCGGTATCGGATAGTGGCTTCAAGCTCATCATTCTCCCTCACAGGTTCAAATTCGTAGTTCTCTCTGAGGTATTTGGTGATGATCTTCCACATCCTCCCACCCTGACTGCCAAGAAACTTCATCATCTCATTATTTGAAGGTGTGTTATTCGAGCTTTCTACATCTCTTTTAATCACCAAAATCTCCGCGTTTCAATGAATTCGCTCTGTATTCAATCTGTCGAGCCTCAAAGGTCCTCAATGGGAAGGATGTTCTAGGGACGATTCTTCAGTAATAAGGCGATATCAGCAACCACAACTTCTGCGACAGTGATTTTCAATATTGCAAGAGGTACACGGGGATTTCACCTATGAACGAATAATTGAGGAAAGAGAAGAGGGAGAAGGAGGATAGAACACTCCTTGCTCCCCAGTCATCTCCGTTTAAGGAAAACGATTGCCAACACAATTACAGCTACAGCCGCTCCGCCTCCAATGACAATCAGTTCCCAAGGTAGGGGTGGTGAAGTTGGGATTGGAGTTGGGGATGGAGTTGGTGATGGCGGTTCAGGATATGGAACAACAACTATGTTGTCAAGTGCATATCCGGCTTCAGCAGTGAATGTGAACAGATCGCTTGTTGTGTGAGTCGTATCCGTGACTGTGATTCCCAAAGTGTCGTTAAAATGCACCTCAAAGTTGCCATCATAATCTCGGGTGATATTGATATGCCACCATCCAGTAACGTCTTCCACATCATAGTCTCCTATTACAGATAAATACGGACTGTCTGAGGGTCTACGGTACAGTAGGAATGCACTGGCATAAGATTGATACTGCCCC
>JBHLQK010000260.1:0-3599 GCA_048884925.1 Candidatus Thorarchaeota archaeon | reverse complement strand
CTGATGTGGATATGTCAGATGAGGAGTTTGAAGGCAAGCCGGAAACAATTCTCATCCTTGACGCAGCTACTCATCTGTCCAAATTCAGAAGATCATTCAAGTTCGCCATAAATTTGCCAGAGAAGTATCCAAACATGTCTGTGGCGGCATCTTTCTTCACTGATAGAGAGAAGATTAGTAAGACTTTGGAGGAGGGAGCATTAGATTATTTGAGTGAGAGAGCGTTGGTGTTTGACCTGCATCCATATCTTTTTGACCTCGCGACCGCTCGAATGCCAGTTTCCAGAAAGGCTTGGCTCTTAAGCAAACTCCAAGAGATGGAACATCTGAGGTCAAAAGGTAGTGTCGCGTTCCTTGAGTTTGATGGTTCTGAGAAAGATCTCTGGAAGCTTCATGAAGTTGAGAAGCCAGAACCAGCTGCAATAGCAAAATTGCGCTCTTGGTTCCGAAAGAGATGAGAATTTGGGTGGCCCGTAAGAGATAAATTGAAAGCGCTCACTTCTGCTCCTATACCCAAGAGGGTGAGAAATTGAAACAAGCCGACATGACGAGAGCAAGGGTCCTCGAGATTAATGCTGGAAATGTTGTCACACTCCCAAAGGAGTTCGTTGACGGAATAAAGCAACCGTATGGTCTTGCAATTCTTGTAATGAAAGACAAGAATGTCAAGCTCTATCCTGTTGACAGTGAGGTTGTAATGTATCTCAAACTGGAAATCGAGAAATTAAGCAAGAGTTTCCTCGAGGAACTCACTACCATTTTCATGAAGGCAGGACTTGATGATATTCTGTTTACGAGCGGCATTTGTCAGGCTGCGGATCAATGCTACTATGAGTGCTATTTCACCCCGCAGCAGCTTTCAGTGAGCGTGGAGGATCTGGACGGCTTCCTGAATGGAATAACAGGCGTCCAGAAAGTCGTGCTTGAACAGGTGCCTGTGGGCGAGTGAACATCTGCTGCCTGGTTGCATAGATGCTACCATCCTTCAGCAGTTCGTAGGACGCTGCTGTCCACCTCAGTGGGAGAGTGCTACATCCATTGGTAGGCATTTCTGGACTCATCTCAAAGAGCACCAACAAAGAGGCTCTGGATATCCTGCAGAAAATGTCAAAGAAGATTTCACATAGGGGAGAAGAGAGAACATTCGAGTTCACACTCGATGAAGATTCAACTGTCGTCATCAAGGTGAGGTCTCACCCATTTGAGTCGTTCCTTAGCAAAGCTGATTCGGAAGGGATTCTGCTTCTGGAAGAAATAGGGCAAGAAAATAAGGAATCAGATATACCGCTTGAAGCCTACTCTCCAAATTCGTTTCTTTTGGCAGTGAATCGTGAGGGAATCGAAGTTAGACGCCACTCACGATCAATGAGGGCCCTCTATTATGTTAAAACTGATCAGGTTGTTCTTTTTGCAAGTGAGAGAAAGGCACTTTGGGAAGTGACCAATCAGAGTAGCAAGTCTCTTCAACCAGGCCACCGGCTAAGGACTACAGGATTTGGGGAGCCCACGATTATAGAAGACGAGAAAGAAGAATCCCCCCTTATTGTTCGAAACAGACCTCGTGAAAAAGTCATTGAGCAGTTGGCTGCAGCACTCAAGGAATCATTTTCTAGAATCACAGGTAGACGCGTTGGTGTGTTGTTTTCAGGTGGCGTTGATAGCTCACTTGTCGCTCTACTAGCGCAGGAGGTTTGCGAGGAGGTGTTGCTTTATTCTGCATCTTCTCAACAATTTCATGATCGAGTTGCTGCAGCAAGCTCGGCAGAGGAATTAGGCATGAACCTCAATAGCATAGAAATCAACGAGGGCGTAGTCTGGGAAATACTTCCACATCTCATCTATGCCATCGAGAGTGCACATCTATTGGATGTTGAGATTGCGTTACCATTCTATCTGGCTTCCAAACAGGCTTCCGAAGATGGAATCTCAATTATGCTATCAGGACAGGGACCTGATGAGTTGTTTGCGGGTTATGCTCGACATGTGAAGATCTTGGAGGAGGAAGGTCAAAACGCACTTGATACCCAGCTATGGAATGAGGCAAAAGAAACACATGAAGTAAATATCGAAAGGGATGATAGAGCCATAGCGGTAAATGGCATCGGGTCATTCTTCCCATATCTTTCAACCAGCTTTGTTGATCTCGCACTCTCGATTCCCTCGGAGTGGAAAATCCGTCTTGGGCCACAGCCTGAGAGAAAAGTCATCTTCAGAGAACTGGCACGGCATTTGGGTTTGCCGGAGAGCATCTGTATTTCACCAAAGAAGGCTACACAGTATAGCTCTGGTTCTAGCAGGATCTTGATGAAGAGTTTGTTAGAGAATGTCAACGGGATGAAGGATATTCCTAAGAAAAGGCAGAAAGCAAAGGCGCAGGAGTATCTATATAGCCTAGCTTCAGAACTCGGAATGCACAATGCGACGTCCGAGAAATGAAGAGGATAGGCTTGATTAGATCTTCATCCACCTGCGATGAGTGGAAGTACGATAACTAGGGTGTTTTCATCAATAACTTCATTCAGTTCCATTCGTTTCCCTTCAACAAGTACTATATGATCCATGGACAATTCCAATTCCACAAGAAGCTCCCTTGCTGTTTTGCTTTCTTCGATGGTGATTCGTTTGTATTTAGTACTCAGGGTTGACATTGAACTCGCCTTGCTATACACCACATTTTGGGCTTATATCCTTAATTCGCTCAGCAACTTGTCAGCCGTGTTTTTTGTGGGCGTCGCACACATTCAGACGTACCAACGCTAGTCATATATAGCAGGAGAAAAGAAGGAACTATCGGCATCAATCGAATTGATGAACGACATTCGGTGATAGTCGTTACAGGGATAAGACACTTCAATAACGTTCTTAAGAGGCACAGTACGGATTGGTCTAAGTTTCAACTAAAATGACGTAACACGATTCGACAATTGCCGAATCGAAATGGAGAGAGCGCAAATGGTTGGCATTGTTGGCTATGGAGTCTACGTACCACGCTATCGCATAAAGACAGAAGAGATTGCTTCCGTTTGGGGCGAAGATGGCCCTAATTTGGCCAAGGGTCTTGGTGTTTTTGAGAAGTCGGTACCAGGGCCAGATGAGGATGTCGCTACGATTTCTGTGGAGGCAGCACGAAATGCTGTCAAGCATGGTGGGATTGACCCGACTGACATAGGAGCAGTCTATGTGGGCTCGGAGTCACACCCCTACGCAGTCAAACCTACGGGAACAATTGTAGCAGAGGCTATTGGATGCACGCATGACATCACGTGCGCAGACTTTGAGTTCGCCTGCAAAGCAGGAACGGCAGCAGTTCAGACATGCATGGGTCTAGTGGACTCAGAGATGATCAAAATCGGACTAGCGATCGGTTCGGATACAGCACAGAGCCGTCCAGGGGATGCCCTTGAGTATTCCGCTGCTGCAGGCGGTGCAGCGTTTCTGATTGGCAAGAAGAGTCCCGTAGCAACAATTACGGAAACTGTTTCATTTACAACTGACACTCCTGACTTCTGGCGAAGAGAGGGCGAAGACTTTCCTAGCCACGGAGCGAGATTCACCGGTGAACCAGCATATTTCCGACATGTGGGAGAAGGAGCAAAATC
>JBHLQK010000259.1:690-3675 GCA_048884925.1 Candidatus Thorarchaeota archaeon | reverse complement strand
TGAATGGAATAAAACTCACTGATCCATTTAGAAATCGTCCTAAGTCCTGTTCAAAGACCACTCTTAATGTGTTTTCACCGATTGTACACCAGGAATTATTGCAGTTTATGACAAAAGTTGCATAGCCACTGGCATTAGTTGAGGCAGTTGCTAGAAAAGTGCTGTCGCTATAAACATCTATTGAAGCACCAACAATGGAAAAATTAAGGTCATCTACAAGCCTAGCTGTTAGCCTAATCTCATCCTCTGGGTGTATTGCATTCTCATCAATTTGAACCTCAATGGATGTTCGAGAAACAACGATAACAGATAACCATTGATACGAAGGGGATAGTGAAAGAGAGATATTACCCTCGAAAGTGACATTTAGTAAGGATAAGCCCAAGGGATGATTTATCGAAACATTCCATAGCACTGATGCATAACCATCAGAATCTGTGATTTCAGACCCTATCAAAGCATCCTGACTCTGATCATAGAAAAGAATAAACTGGTTCATTACTGGATCTCCAAAGGTGCCGTTCTGGAGGAGTCTTGCGGTGATAGGTATTAATTCCCCTCGTACTATGACAGGGGTTTCTTCAGCAGATACAAAGTCTATAGTTATGTTAGATATGAGAAATAGTGCTATGAATATCATGACTAATCCGGTGCAGACTCGCTTCAAATACCGTCACCTCATGATGTTGCATTGGGACTTCTCTTAGTGATGATTATACAGAACCTTCGTGCATAATCAATTCCGATTTCTCTCATGAGTCTGCATTCTTGTTTTTAACCTCCTATCGAATAACCAAGTTCTGGGGGAGTTCATATGCAATTGTAAATCACCAAGGGTGGACTGTGGTGGCATTAGAGGCGTTCACAGTGCTCTGAATCCAAACGAGTGATGATACATGTCCAGCGATGCATTAGGCGAGGGAGGCCGATTTGGAGTAGCACCCAGAGAGAACAATCTGAGATTATGGAGATGGGTTGAGCTGGGGTGGCTTTCTGGTATTGCTGTCATGTTGATTTACTTTGTAATAGTCTACCTACTTCCACTGCTAGGACTGATTGGTCCAATTTCAATCCCATCCAAACTAATCATCGAAATGATAATTTCAATATACCCAGTCTTGATGGGCGGGCTCGTGGCACATGGAAGACTTACTTCGGATGAGATGTTGACAGCCGTCCTAGATGATGACTTAGTGTCAATACGCATAGGCAATTGTGTGATAGCAACATGCTGTCTTGATATCATCTCTGCTCCCGGGTCAGTGCTCGTTGGTCGAAACGACCGACCAGAGTATGCAACTGCATTCCTTCTAGCTCTTCGTGCAGGAATGGATGAAAAGGTCAGCATGGCATATGAAGTAGGCGTGTATGGTGGTGAGGCATTCCTACGGATTTTTATAACAGGATTAGGCAAGACTATAGGAGAAATTGGAAGCACTCTTAGGCGGGAGGCAACCCGAACTGAGGCTATTCTGCTCTCCTCTCTAAATAACGTAGAACTCCGTCAGTTGAGAGGCGATGAACTAAGAGATGCGGTTTCTGGTATTCTTTCAATTGACTTGGAAACGGGTTCAAAACCAGCGCCTGAAGAAATGCATACCGAATTATTACTGATTAATGGAGATCCATCTGTGGCGCCCAGTCTGGAGATTTCTCAAATCGGGACATTCATCTCCACTTCACTTCGCCAAGGATACAATGTGAGTCTCACATGTGTGTTTTCAAAGTCTAAACCTGGACGAGAACAGAGAAAATTGGAGGGGCAATGGAAAACAATACGCGAGAAGGAAAAGAAGAATGAAGACTCCTTGGCAGATCAATCAGAAAAGAGGAAACTGCTACGGGATTATGAAGAGATACAGGGGAATATCGGCTGGTTTGATTCCTCTGTTTTTCTTGCCATAAGAACAGACAGTCGTGAACAGCTTTTAAGCATTCAAGAGGGGGTGTCTGGAATTGTTCATTCGATATGGGGGGGAGAAGGCAGAATCACCTTGAAACAGAAAGATATTGGAAAGGGTGTGATATACAAACTCCTTCTCAGACGCCACATTGCATCGCAGAAGATTCATGTCAATAGATTGGTGGCTTTCTTGAATACACCAGTTCAGCAGCTACCAGTGATTGCTGCATCCCCTGTACCTGCATTTTCCATACCATCAAGAGAAGTTGTGAATAACGAGCTCATAATTGGAAAGGCTGTTTTTGGAGGGCGTCGTCTAAATGATGTTGGTCTGAAACCTGAGTGGCTCCGAGAACATATCGCAGTATTGGGTGCCACTGGCACGGGCAAGACTACTCTTGTGAAGCATCTCATTGCGGAACTGACTACAAAATCGAATGTTCCATGGTGGATATTTGATATAAAAGGATCTGAATATCATGACCTGGTGAACTTATCTGACGATGCTGTTCTTCTGTTGAGACCTGGGGTGGACCCATCATTCATAATTGATTTTATGGACCCGGAGATTGATTCTGGTGAAAGGCATGCACATTCAACTTTTACAATCCTGAAAGAGCTGCTTAATGAGAGGGGCGTATCTTCAGAGCTTTCTCCTGCTATGGAGAGGCTTCTTCGTGAGGCAGTCTTAGAGGTTGCACGTACTTCCGACAGGACCAATTCAATTCAAGCGCTTGTTCGTGCAGTATCAGAACTTGCAGGAAAGGACCGTACTGGCATTATGACCAAGGATGCGCTGCTTAATCGTCTCGAGATACTGTCACGAGAACCGCTTGGGACTATTCTAAGTGGTGGTCGAGAAGCCATAAGGATTTCAAATCTTCTGGACAAACGCGTCATTCTTGATTTGCAGCATGTTGCTAGAGCAGGAGGAATGGAGGCAGCCCGTTTACTCTATAATCTAATTGCAAAACGTATCTTTGATTATGCACTGAACCGAGGTATAAAGCCCGGACTTCATCATCTAACTCACTGATCTGTTTTTTCAGGAAGGTAACAGAATCAGGTTGTTCACCTTCCCG
>JBHLQK010000259.1:0-680 GCA_048884925.1 Candidatus Thorarchaeota archaeon | reverse complement strand
GAGGAGGCTAGTAATCTTGTACCTGAGAGCTATACTAGGCATACAGCTGCAGATGTAACAACAGGAGAATCTATGGTGATGCTCCAAAGAGCCACTGGACAAGGAGTTATTGTGATTTCAACTCGACCAAATGTGTCTTCAAACATTTTGGCAAACACTGCCACGAAGATCACTTTCCGTCTTCCCTATGATAGCTCAATCGGTGCGAAATTCATGTCCCTTGATGAAAAGCAGGAACGTTACCTGAAAACACTGAAGCGTGGGAGAGCACTGATTGTTTTACCCGGGACAGAACCGTTCGAGATTGCCACTTGGCCATTTGAGATGGCATCCATTTCGAAAATACCAACTGAATCCGTACTTCATGATAGAACTGAGATTGAAACTAAATCGAAACGAAACAAAGAAACCTCTTTTGAATATGACACAGCTGTTCAGTTAGAAAGTACTAGCTCGTCAAAACCAACAGGAGCAGTTTATGACAAGCTTGGAGAGCTGGGATCGCATGTTGTGGCCTTTCTTGCCACTAGGAGTATGGGAACTCAGGCTGAAATCCAGGGGATTTTGACATCAATCGACCCTAGGATAGAAAGTGATGACATAAGTGAAGTTATTCGAGACTTGGTGTCCTTGGGAACAATAGAGAGAGAAGCATTGTCAATTGTACCTGGCGATTTCAT
>JBHLQK010000258.1:0-3686 GCA_048884925.1 Candidatus Thorarchaeota archaeon | reverse complement strand
CCAAGGTATACGAGGCTGCCATCACTTCGATTGTATCACCGCTGACAAATGCTGTTGTAGCGATGACGGATGCAGAACTCAAAACAGAACTCGATAACACCTACAGGCGAATCATTCGACTTGCAGGCATGACTGATGAGTCTAGGCTTGCACGTTTATTCTCAGATGAGATTTCTCGAGCTGTCTTTCCTAAGCTTTGGAAGGGAGGGATTTCCAAGGAGGACCTAGAGGAGTGGCTTAAGATGGTCACTGGTCTACCCAGTGTATCAGTTGATTCAATCCTTGCACCATTCGACGAGCTTGGTCTGGTCAAGAGCGAATGGGTTGATGAAATAGGCCGCACATGCATTTTCATGATAAAAGACCTTGAGGTGTTTCGAGCACCTCCATTACTCGCAATGGAAGCAGCGGGATCTGTACTTGATCCTGAACTCACAGCAGAGTACAAATCTGAAGTTCTCGAATTCCTTACTGAATGGCAGAAGACACCAGAGGACACCGTATCAGTGGCATCCATTCTAGCAGATCCAGATTGCTATGATACTTTGAACGAGCTCCGGCGTAGACCCGTCAATATCTCTGAGCTTGAAGCCACTCTTGGAATTCCTCCAAAGGAATTGAAACAGGCTGTTCAGACTCTAAAGAAGTTTAGAGTGGTTTCAGAGCGAAGAAGAAAGGGGGCGTCTGGTGAATATGACAAATGGCTGTTTCTCCTCAATGATATACGTGTGAGGCTATTCTTCCCCGAGTACTTCCTTCAGACTTTAATCACAGAACTGGAGAAGACTCCAGATGATGCAAAGGCTATGGAAATGGTCCATCATCACCTTCGTCTCCTAAGAGACAACTTCCCACGATAATCTCCTGCTAGGGGACAAAGAACCACTCCATATGTTCAGCTTACGTACGAAAGTCACCCCTGCATATTAGAGCCTTTTTTGGTGTTAATAACGTTCTATGAACTGTCTATTCGTTATTTCGGAAACCAGAAAGCTTCATATGCTGCATCATCGTGATGTCGGTTGGTCTGCACTCCGGTGTAGGCTGCCTTTGTCGTGGAACGCATGACTTCCCCGTCAAAAGAACTCGGATTTACAACACACGGTCCCTTGCGAGTTCTAGCATTGGACTCTTGGAGCTTGCGCTTCAAGAGGATGAATCCCCTTGCAAACAATACTTGCGCAAATTGATTTTCGCATGCGTTCAGACTGAAGGCCCGACGGATGCGGAGGATCGCATAGCGAACCTCTGCGTCCCAACATATTCTGTCTGTTTTCTGCCGCCTTGAAATCCTGTATAAGACAACGTATTGAGAAACCAAAGGGTTGACCGTGAATGCTTTAAAATACCATTCAAGCCTAGACCTAGTACTGAAAATATCGCAAGACCTCCCAATTAGATGGTGAAACCTAGTTGATTATCAAGACCTATCTGATCCGCATATCAACAAGTCAAATCCTGGCAACCTCAAAATACTGGCCAATTGACGTTCCTGAAGATGAGATTCGTGAGTTTCTAAGGACAAGGAGTGAAATTAAGGATGCATCTCCTGATTCTTTCACCGAACTACCCCTCATTATCGACGACAACAAGTACATGGCGGCAGAAGTTGTTGATGACCTTCTCCTGGTCTTTGTAACTGATACACGAGAGGATGAGCGAGCAATAGCAGAGAAGCTCCGAAACGGAGCAGATACGGTCAAGAATCGTATAGTCCAGTCTAGCCTGCAGACCACAATCAATGAGTACGCATTTGTTATCGAGTCGTCAATTATCACAAAACTCAAGATAGCTCTCGTCGGCGAAGGTGGTGTCGGAAAGACAACTACTCTACACCTGCTTCTGGGAGACACACCTCCAACACAATATGTCCCTACCATCGCTCTCAATTTGGAAACGGTTGAAAATATTCGATTCGGCAATTACTCTCTAGTGCTATGGGACTTTGCGGGTCAGGAACGTTTCAGAAAGCTCTGGCGCTTTTATTTCCATGGTGCAGATGTGATATTCCTAGTATGCGATTCATCACTTCGTAATGTGATCATCAGCAAAGATATTCTCAAACTCATCAGAAGGGATGCTCCTAAGGTGCCATTGTTTGCAATTGCGAACAAACAGGACAAGCCCAACGTGATGAAGCCCGAAGTTGTACAGAAAATACTCGGAGTTCCCACATATCCGATGGTCGCGATAGACAAGAGTAGAAGAGATGAGATGTTGCGAATTCTCATGAATGCTGCTGCAACCTATGTTGGAGTTGCTCTCCCCGACCTTCCTGCCAGACAACTCCTGAGATTTACTGACCAAGCTACGGAAGATGCCATAGCAGAGGTAGAAGCAAGAGCTGCACGTCTGGAAAAAGAAGAGGAATATGAAACAATAGAAGTTGTTGAGGAGATTTTTGTAGATGAAGATGGGCATATAATTGAAGATGCAGACGAATACGAGATCATCGAAGAAGTTGTTGAGGAGATTGATGAGGAGCCCGCTGAAGAGGGTGAGCCTACAGAAGCCGAATCGGATGAAGAGGTGCTAGAAGAGCCTCCTGAAGAGGCTGCGCCAGAAGATGAGGTCCTGATTGAGTATCATGTCGAAGAAGAGCCCCTCATGAAGGCAGAAACTCCAATAGAACCGACGGAAGAGGCAATTGAGATAGAAGAAACGCCAGAGGAGGCTTTTGAAGAACTTGAAGAAATCCAAGAATTGGAGGTTAAGGCCGCAGATGCTTCAGAAGAACCCGTGGATGTTGAGTTCATTGATGAGGAGCAACGTGTAATTGAGAGATCCACAATTGAGGATAATGGGCGCCAAATGGCCATCGATTTAATCTATGAAGCTTTGGAGGCTGATGAGCTGATTAGTGCCGAGATTGAAAAGGTTTCAAAAGAAGAACTTGACACGGCTTTAGAAGCATTCTCCCATGATGAGATTATGCCAGCCAATGGAGAAGAAGAGGTCGACAAAGATCTGGATGAAGACTCGAAAAGAGAGCTGGCGATGTTTCTTGGAGTTTCTGAACCTCCTAGGAGGGAAGATGAAGAAAGCGAATCTGAGGAAATGGATTCCGTAGATATTGAAGCCATTCTTGAGATTGATGCTATTCTAGGCACCATGTCAAAGGACGAATCTAATGAGAAATCGGACGAATAGGGCTTTCTTTGTACCGCACGTAAGACTCTTCTGTGACCGTATATCCCTTTGAGCACGCGTTCCAGTCTACTGGTCACTGCGAGGTTATAACTTGAAGCTGAATGAAGTTGAGATTGGCAAGAATGTATCTGACCTAATAGTTCGCGTAGTTTCAGTTGCTCCTCCTCGAATAGTCCGAGCCAGAGGAGGTCGCAAGACTCAGCTCACAGAGGTGCTTGTAGCTGACCGTACAGGTACCACCATTTTAACCCTATGGGGTTTTGGCCAAGGAGCCACGCTATCGGCAGGAATGGTCATTAGGATAACTGATGGTTGGGCAAAGGAGTGGCAGGGCAAAATGCAGCTCTCACTTGGACATTCGGGACGTTTTGAAATCATTGAAGACGACGAGTCCCTCCCATCTATTTCGGAGCTCAGAAAAGGGGTGTCCTCTGACGAGATAAGCGAATAGATACAATCCAAGTTATTGTGGTGAGATTCTAAGATGACACTGGCTTATCTATCTGGTCCAATAATCCATGCCGAAGATCGACGTG
>JBHLQK010000257.1:0-3698 GCA_048884925.1 Candidatus Thorarchaeota archaeon | reverse complement strand
CCTTCGGAGCCCATCCGAGCAAACGCTTTGCTTTCTCGTTTGAAAACACACGATCATCGCCAGTAATAATGTCAACAGATTTCATGTGCCAGAAGAATGTCATCCTCTTCCGGTTCTTGAATGGGCTTAAGACAGCCATACCCAATTTCGCGAGAATCTTCGGAACACGGAGGCGAGGTGGCTTACCACCAAGATGTATTGTCATCAACTCTAGGAGCTTTTCCCAGGTCATTTTCTCATCTGGGCAGAGTATAATGGTGTTATTGAGCACAGTCATTGGCGTGAGAGCTGCAATGAAGCCAGATACCGCGTCATCAATGTAGGTATACATGAATTCGGTGCTAAGATCTCTGGGTAGAGCAAAGACTTTGCCTCCATGCACTTGATGAGCTATTTCATAGATGACGTATAGCTCTCCCTCTCCCATAATCCCCGTTGGGCGGATAATAACATGGCCCAGGTCTGTTTCACTGGTTATCTCCCTAATTGCACATTCAGCTTCAATCTTACTCTTCGCGTAGTCGAATTGAGGTCTGAGCTCTGTGTCCTCATTGCCTGGCGGATATCTAACGGGACCTATCGTTTCAGTAGTTGAACAGTAGATGAATCTCTGGACAGATGTTCCAACACATGCTTTCATGAGCTTCTTAGTACCCTCGACATTTACGCGATACAAAAGGTCAACATCAGTTGGATAGAAATCAAAGTATGCGGCAAGATGAATTACAGCATCCTGTCCCTCAACTGCATTCTTTAGAGATGGTTCATCTAGCATCTCACCCTCAGAGAACCTGATGCCTTCGGGAAGGCCAGCTTTATTGCTTGTCGGTCTTACAAAGGCTGTCACATCATGACCTTCTTCGACCAAAGCGGCTACAAGTTTCCTTCCAACGAACCCAGTAGCCCCTGTCACAAGAACCTTCATGCTGACACCCCGTCAGATGGCCAGCCATCTTTCCGCCATTTATCTGTTCCCACTAATTTGTGGACTAGAGAAGTTTGTCTATCTCTGGCAGGGTTTCTCCTACTTTTCCAGATATATGAACATCAGCGGCTGGTGTCAAGGGAGTACGTTCTACGTTGAATTCGATTATCTTACCGCCTAGGTGCTTAACTACAAGTGGGAATGATGCAGCAGGCTGAACCAAAGCAGAAGTTCCTATGACAAGACAAACATCTGCTGAAGCAAGCTCCTCGTGAACTTTAGACATGATGCGGCTATTCAAGCTCTCTCCGAACCAAACGACATCTGGTCTGAGCATGTTATTGCATTCAGGGCATAAAGGAATGCCATCCGCAGGCGATTCCAAAAATCCATGGTAATTGCATGAGGTGCATCTTGTTGCCCATAAATCCCCATGCACTTCGAGCACTTTCTCTGAGCCTGCTCGTCTATGCAGTCCATCCACGTTCTGCGTTATCAAGTGTTTTAGGATTCCATTTAATTCCCAGTCAGCAATTGTGGTATGAGCGGGATTTGGTTCGCATTCGGCAATGAGACCTTGGCGCCAAGCATACCACTCCCACACAAGCTTGGGGTTTCTAGCAAATGCCTGTGGAGTAGCCAGTTCCATCGGGTCATAGTTCCTCCAGAAACCATCGACACCACGGAATGTGGGCACGTTTGATTCTCTTGAAACTCCAGCGCCAGTTAGCGCAACTAAATATTCAGCCTCGGAGATGATTCTCGCGGCGTCCTTCATTGTTTCATAAATCAAGCTATTCCACCATTATCATTCGTGATTTGAAACACCTTAACTGGTTTGCCATCAATTTGTTAATCTCTATGCCCTGCCAACGCCATCATGCTTATATGGAACTTTTCTTCACTATCGTGAATGAAACAATAGTGAATGAGGGTCCCACAGAATGTCAGAGTCTAAACCCAAGCAGCGAAAGGTACGGAAATGGTTGATGCCTCAAGAAGTAGAGGTGTGGTATGTACTACCTGCTCTAAGGAGAGAGCTCGCTAAAGTTTTGAAGTTCGATCGCGGCCAAGCCCAAAAGACCATTGCACGGATGCTAGGGGTGACAGAGCCAGCAGTTACTCAATATATGCTAAGTAAGAAGGACAAACCCAAGAGGTCCAGAGGCGACCAAGTCAAGATTCCTGGGAGTCTAAAGCCCGAGCTTCTCAAGTCTGCTGATGTCATGATTGAAGCGTGGAGCAAGGCAAGTCCAAGGGAAAACGCCTACGAGACCACGACAAGAGAGATAAATCGACTCATTGAGGTTCTGCGTGATTCAGGAGTCCTATGTGACATCCATCGTGAACACTGCCAGGGTGTTCATATGGATTGCAATGCATGTAGCACGGAGTAAGATGGGATTGGCCTACTTCGATAATGCGAACTCTACATTGGTAGATGAACGCGTTATAGAGGCAATGCTCCCCTACTTCAGAGAGCACTATGGCACTGCAGGACTTGAACTTAGCCATTCGAGAGATGTTGCCGCACTAACAGGCCTAGAAAACGCTAGGAGGATAATTGCACAGTCCCTGAATGCAGATCCCAGGGCAATTGTATTCACATCAGGCTCAACAGAGTCTAATAATCTCGCCATCAGGGGGACCGCGATTGCCAACAAGAAGAGGGGAAAACACATCGTAACCACTCCAATTGAGCATCAATCAGTCATTGAATCCTGCCGCAGACTTTCTGATGCAGGGTATGATATCTCTTATCTTAGTGTGGATGAGTACGGACTCATAAGCATCGATGAGCTTCTTGATACAATCAGAGGGGACACTCAGCTAATATCTATTCAGCATGCTAACGGAGAGATAGGCACTCTTCAGCCAATTGATGAGATAGCGAAGATTGCTGCTGAAAGAGATATTATGTTTCATACCGATGCAACACATTCCTATTTGAAAGTGCCAATTGATACTGAGTCCAATCCTGTCAATCTCATCACTCTTGATGCTCACCACATACATGGACCAAAGGGAATAGGAGCTCTATTCATCAGGAGAAAGACTCGAATCACAAGAGTGATGGAAGGTGGCGATGAAGAGCGTAGACTCAGACCAGGAATTGAGAATATCCCTGCAGCAGTTGGAATGGGAAAAGCGATTGAAATTTGGGGAGAAAAGGAGGATGAATACCTCCTTTCACTGAGGAAGCATATGGAGAAAAGAACCTCAGAATCGCTGACCGGGTATAAGATAACAGGTCATCCAACACAACGCGTTCCCCACATTTTCAGCATGGTCATAGAAATGATAGAGGGAGAGGCCATCCTCGTTCATCTAGATATGGAGGGTTTTGCTGTTTCCACAGGTTCAGCATGCTCATCAAAGACACTGACTGGCAGCCATGTGCTCAAGGCAATTGGCTTGCCTCCAGAGATATCTCATGGATCGGTTAGAGCATCTTTCTCAAGGTTCAATACCAAAGAGGAGATAGATGACTTTATTGAAACTCTTGTGCCAGTAGTTGAACGGCTGAGGGAGTTCAGCCCCCTGCGAACGGGAGTATACTTTGCAAACGAAGAAGATGTGCATCATAATCACGACTTGCCGAAGGACGACTGGTAAGTCTATACAGAAAACGATATACACTATAAAAAAAGGATGGAGCGTGAGGAAATCCTATGTACAGCGACAAGGTGATGGAGAATTTCAAGAATCCGCAGAACATGGGCAAGATGGATGATCCTGATGGAGTAGGAACAGTCGGGAACCCAGTCTGCGG
>JBHLQK010000256.1:0-3702 GCA_048884925.1 Candidatus Thorarchaeota archaeon | reverse complement strand
TGAATATGATGAATGGAACATTGATCGGTATGTGGACTATGGAGATCCCTTTTACCTTGACATGGCATTTTACGATTTCTTCGTTGAAATCCCTGATGACATGGTGATAGCGGCAACTGGCCAAATAATCGAAAGCTATAGCGATGGAACAAACACAACCTATCATTTCAATCCAGGTTTGCCAGTACGTGAAGTCACATTCTCTGCATCTAGATACTATGTCGTCGAATCTATGATGGTAGGGTCTGTCAATGTATCGAGCTTCTACATCCCAGATTCCAAGATGGAGTGGGAAGATGATGTCCTGACTTGGGCCTATGAAGCCCTAGTTCTTTTCAACACGACCTATGGGATCTATCCGTACTCAACGCTCAATATTGTAGAGCAGTTTGCATTCTACGGCGGTATGGAATATCCCTGCCAAGTGTATGTAACAAGAGCCATTCTTCAGCTTTTGCGAGCAGGGGAGCGTCCTCCTTATTATCTTGAGCTAGTAGTTGTCCATGAAGTGGCACATCAGTGGTGGTCGCAACTTGTGGGCGTGGATAGCATTGACTGGGGTTTTCTGGATGAAGGAATGACCTGTTGGTCTCAAAGCTACTTTGGTGAATACTCTTATTCAGACTGGGAATTCTTCCAATATTATCGGTATTTAGACCTAGTGAGGACTTTCTTTGAAGAGAATGGAATAGAGAGCGCAATAAACCAATCGAACTATGATAGGCCTGAGCTCACGACATATCTTGGCTACACTAAGACACCATTAATTCTGGAGAAGCTGCGGACTGAGATAGGTCATGAGAAGTTTCTGGAGGGCCTCGCACTATTCTTCAAGCAGAACTACTTCAAAATAGGATTATTGTCAGGCTTGCAGGCTGCTGTGGAATCGGTGCATGGCGGGTCTCTGGATTGGTTCTTTATCCCATGGTTCAACAATCCACGCTTGCCTGATTATTCGTTTGGACGCGTCGTCTATGATAGAATGAACAGCAATATGACTATAATAATAGAGGATGAAAATGAGGCCAATAATCCGTACGCATATTCGCAAAAGGTGCCCATCAGAGTTCTCGGAACTACAGATGAGGTTCTGGCTCAAGAACTCATCTGGATCAATAGCACGACCATTCTGACTCTTGAAGTGACGGGAGTGCCTAGGGAAGTGAGATTACTCTATGATGAATACATCCTGGTCGAACTTGCAGACCAGAGCATTGATTCTTTATCAACGAGGGACATTGAGAATGTGGGAGAGTTTGATGTAATCCTGACTATTGGCGTAATCATTGTGATAGCAACTGCAGTAATTGTTGCGGCCATTAGGATTCGCAGGAAATAGGAGTGGTAATCCAGTATTAGAATGGCAAAATCCGCAGCGAGGCTTTATTTCGATAAAAACTGCAGCCAACATGTTCAAAAGACGAGCTAAAATCACCACAGTTCATGCAGGTTCTAGTCATCAATGGCAGCCCTAGAGGAGAGAGAGGAGCAACCGCAAGTGTTCTCAAGCCCTTCATTGAGGGTATGGAGGGCGCTGGAGCCAAGGTAGAGCTAGTCAATCTGCCGAGGCTGAAGATAAACCCTTGTCGAGGGTGCTTTGATTGCTGGTGGAAGACTCCAGGAATCTGCGTCCAGAATGATGACATGAAGAACATGCTCCCAAAACTAGCAGATGCGGATCTGACGGTATATGCAACTCCCGTCTATGTTGATGGGATGACAGGCCAGTTGAAGACATTCATGGACCGATCCATACCTCTGCTTGAGGGAAAGTGGGAGCTGAGGGAGAATCATTGTCGTCATCCGTTGAGAGAAGGAACGAAACCAAGCAAAATCGTACTGGTATCGGTGAGTGGTTTTACAGAACTTGACAACTTTGATCCACTTGTTACGCATATGAAGGCCGCTGCATTGAACATGGGTCGAGAGTTCGTTGGTGCTGTACTCCGTCCATGTGCATGGGTGATACCTGAAGGCGAAAAGAGGGGCGATTCTTATGAAGACATCATTGCAGCTCTTCGAGATGCAGGCAGTCAGATTGTGAGCACTGGTAGTTTGGCGACTGATACGTTGGATACAATATCTAGAGAGCTCGTGCCGCGTAAACTGATTTTCGAATGGTTTGGTTGAGAGTAGTAGAGCTGTTTTCTATAGTGAGTGTCTTAGTCAGTCAATGAGCTCCTGTCTCCTTGAATGATTCCAGAACTGAAGATTCCCTAGATTCTTCTCGGGGATGTGCTCTTTGTACCCAAGACCTTCTCAATTGAAATATGATGAAAGCTAATCTCGGGGACCTTAAGACGCAATTGAAATAATGGACATGCCTATTACATGTCGAGGAAAAAGGGAAATGGACGATGCTCTTCTGATTGAGCTTTACAAAGATATCCCCAAGCTCGGTACAGGTTCTCCCATAACCATCCGGCAAGTCTTCAGTAAACTTCAGCTCAAACCAAAACCATCAATCCTAGATGTTGGATGTGCTACGGGGATGACTTCCATCGAGCTCGCACAAATCTCCGATGGCAGCATCGTATCTCTAGATAGCAACCAGACTTACCTTGACATCTTGAACGAGAGGGCAAAAGCACAGAATGTTTCTGACAGGATAAGGACTACCAAGCAAGACCTGTTCACCATGGACTTTGAAGATGGGACTTTTGATGTTATATGGGCTGAGAATGTTATCTTTGGCATTGGCCTCGAAGGTGCCCTCAAGTCATGGCGACCGTTCCTCAAACCTGATGGATACCTTGTGTTTTCAGTGATTGTCAAAATGAAGGACATCGTTCCTGATAATGCTAGAAACTACTGGGAGCGTGTCTATCCTGCAGTTAAGAACCATGCTGAGATTGTGGACTTAGTTGATCACCAACACTATAGGCTCATTGATACTATCCTCATTCCAACCTCAGAAACCATGGAATACTGCTACCTACCTCTTGAGAAGAAAATCAGAGAGCTCCGTGAAACTCATCCGTCAAATAAAGCGTTTATTGATTATCTTGATTTGAATCAGGAAGAGATCGACATCGTGAGGAAGTACGACTCAGAGTTCTACGGTTCAGTCATCTATATCATTCAGAAATAGAACAGAACATTCAGTCAAAAATGATAACCAATACACAGGTAAGAGTGCTGCGTAATCTCACAACCTCTTTCTGTATAGCATTATTATCACCACTAATACAATTCCGCCCCCTAGTCCGACTCCAAAGAGGAACATCACAATCGGGTCAAAGATATCAGGCGTCGGACTTGGGGTGGTTGTGGGGGTAGTTGTGGTCGTTGTTGTAGATGTTGTAGATGAAGGAGTAGTCGTAGCCTCAAGGACAGTCAAGATAAGAGTTGCAGAGCAGTAGTTTTCAAATGGGTCGAATGTCCTCACCTCGAGTCGGTACACACCGGGTGCAAGGATAGTGGCATTCCTGATGACACCATTTTCGTCGATGGCAAAATTAACCGTATCATTCACCCACCAATATTCAATGCCCGATGAATCCCAGGCACCAAGCCTTTGTATGAACGCCTCTCCATATTCCAATATCTGATTGACGGGAGCCACTATCCAGGTAGGCGGAGTTATGTCTTGCTCAGGAGATAGAATTGTAGCTACAAAAACGCCAGAGAGAGAGTTTCCATAGGGATCAGTTGCAGTCACATTGATTCCATACACACCAGCCATTAGCACAGTTGCATTTG
>JBHLQK010000255.1:0-3711 GCA_048884925.1 Candidatus Thorarchaeota archaeon | reverse complement strand
AGATAATTTTGCAGAACTTGCGAATTGTACCGTAACAATATTGGATCCACATTATTAACGGGACAGGATTGAACCCTGTTGGTAGGAGAAACCGATGTAGATTCAGGTTTCAATTCGAGAGCGTCTGCATCTCTCATATCTTTCAATTTTCAAGTTACAACCCGATTAGTTGGACCTTTTGATTGATGAAGAGTCAGTAAAAGGGTTGGTACAAAAAGGTGATATTTCAGCTTCCTCTGCCTTTACCTCACCCACTAGCCTGATGCCATCATGCAATTCTTTGAGGGTGTTTCTTTCTCTAGTTCAGTTCTTCATACTACTGTTTCCGGACTCAATAGTTCCTGAATAATGCTTCGCTGCAGTCTAGGACACGCAGTTTCTTAATAGACTGAGGTGTTCTAAAATCTAGACTAGGTGTTCTAAAATCTAGCATTATATCTGAATGAGCCATAATGTACTAGTATACTCATGTCAGCATGGAAAGTAACTGCATTAGGCATCATCGTAGTCGCAGTTCTAGGTCTTGGTGTAATTGGAGGAATGCTATTAATTGCAGATTCCAATCCACTGCAGATTCCCCCTCCTCCAGGGCCACCAGGAGAAGAACCAGAAATCGTCATTGAAGCAGGACTTGAAGGCTGGGCAGAGGCGATATATTGGCAAGACTTCATGCCGGAAATCCCAGAAGAGGGGCCCCCGTTCCATACAATAATCTGGATTAACGTTACAAACATCGGCAACATCACAGTCGAATACTTTTATGCTGTTCGAATGACTATCTATTTCTACGACAATTGCTCGCCCCTGGTCACTCTCGACTTGGTTTCAAATATCCAGTATTTTGTGTGGCCTATGATCAGACCAGGTGGGAGCGCTGTTTTTGAGTTCACCAATGTGAGAGACATTATCTTCTCTCCAACAATTGACGAGGATACCCTACTGTATAGTAGGGTTCTAACGCGATGGGAGAATGGGAATGAGTTGATATTGACTACTCCACCCTCTGCTTTGCTCTATACTCAATGATTGATGGTCATAGTGCGAGCAATATTCGAATCTGACAATCTGATTGTCAGCCTAATGCATCGATAATCTCCCTAGAAGTCAAGACTTTCGCGAAGCCCTTTCGCAAAACCTTCAGTTCGGGCTCTTGCATATCAGGATCATCAGTTGCCGTTACATCGCTACCAAATACAACTTTGAAGCTTCTATCGTATGCCTGCCTGGCTGTAGCTCCACAGCAGTAGTTTGTCAAAGTGCCACAAATTATCACTGTGTCTTTTTCCATGTTCTTCAAAATCGTTTCAAGCGGTGTGTCGTAGAATGCTCCATAAGATGATTTCTTGATCACTATCTCATCCGCCTTGGGTTCAAGTTCATGCCAGACGCGTCCTTCTTGATAGAACATAGAGAAGTCAACATCAAGCTCAGAATATCGTCCAGGCATGAATTCCCCAGTCTTGGGCCGGTCCAAGTAATTGTGTGTCTTGGAATACACCGTGTAGATTACAGGCACATCCCTACTTCTACAGTATTCGATGAGTTGTTTGATGCGAGGGACTTGCCTAGTGGCTTCAGGAACCCAGTCAGGTGACCAATGAGGCTTGACAAACTCATCCTGCATATCAATAACTAACAAGACGCATCTCTCAGGTTTGATCTCGAACTGGGCATCACCCTGAGTATATGCCTTCCTAGCCAGTTGAAGGAGAAATTCCTCCGTGAACTCACCAACTCTCAATGCTATGTTTCCCCTTGTAGTTGATCATCTTGGCATCATGGCTGTGATTGTGTCATCTAAAAAAGAACCCTATGTCATCATCGTCATATTTATAACCATATGTTGCTTATGGTGATAATGGTGATTAATATTACATCTGAAGAAACACCCAACAACGATGATAATGAAGTACGAGATCGAATGCGGAAGAGATTCCAAGAGATAGATGAGCAACTTCGGAAGAAGGAAGAAGCAAGCTCGGCATGGGTCTTTGTCCTCTACATCGGGTTCCTGATAACGTTCATTGGAACGTTCATGATGCTACTCTTTCTGGGTATTGTACCACTTACACTAGAGATAATAATCTCCACCGGAGTGATTCTCTTTGGAGTCTTCTTCATGGCTATAGCGGTCTTCCTCAGAAGTTCCCCGAGTATTGTCCTACGTGATCTCTGATGGCTCATCGACAAGAGGGTGATTAAGTGACTGACGTGACTATAAGAGGCATAGACGATCATGTCTATAGCCTCTTTTCAGCAGAGGCGAGACGGAGAAGCGTTCCGATAGGAGAGCTTGTGACGCAAGTCATGCGCATCTTTCTCGAGGAAACAACCGAAAAGCCGTTCAGAGTGGAGAACTTGGATGAATTGACTATAACAAAGGATGAACTGGAATCGGTAGGGGGGCCCATCGGGTTCAGCGGTATTAAGACCCTTACAATCGGTGATGACGTTGATTGGTCGTTATTTGACCAATACGTTGATGAAATAAGGAAGTCCAAGACAGTGATTATACCCGATTCCTTGACCAAATTGCAGGTTCTGACAAAATGCAGAAATGTGGATAAAATAATCAGAGGAAAGTAGATGCATTAGGCAGTGAGCTGTCACTCATTCGAGTCCAAAGCCCGCCTGCATGAGCTCGGAAAGTCTGGCGAGGAACCGTGTTGCGGGAGCGCCAAGGGACACCTCCTCATCGAACATCACTGTCACATTGAGGAATTCACCCAGCTCAACTGGATTAGCATAATTTCTAGGCTTTGTAGAGATGCCCCCCAAAGCAAACACAACGGAGTGCAGACCAATTGGGATTGCCCATCCTCCACCTTTCCCAAACATACCTACTGCTGTGACGGCGACTGTGCCCATGAGTCGCTTTCTCAGAAAAGGGTCCGACCTGATCTTCCTCCAGTATAACTTCCTTAGAAGATCTGGCAAGCGGGAGAATACTCTGACCGACAGGGGAGGCTTTTCATCAGAATCACTCTCCCCACTGATTTCACCCCTCTGGGCTTGGCGAATTTCATCATGAATTTGCCTGAAGGTCTTTTCATTTGCCTTCCTAACACAATACGCGGTGGCGAATCTTTCAGATTTCACCTGTCGTTCGATTATCATTCCAACGTCAACATCGTCGAAGACAATCAACCTCTTCTTTCCTTTCTTCATGGCTTGGACTTCTCTGTGCTCACTAATGGCTTGAGCTATGCACTTTATCACCCAGCCAGTGAAGGATAGCTTCTCTCCGGTCTTTGCTTCAGATTCTGAGATGAAGTTCCTAGCATTGGTGACATCAATTTCGACCAGTCCGTAGATTCGGTGTTTTGGTGCGAGGTTATTTAGAAGTTCTATGGGTCTAGTGGATTTGCGAGTTATTTCCCTGAAAGCAACAGCATCGCCCGAATCTTCGGACTTCACATCCGAGTCCTGCCTTCGCGAATTCATAATTAATGGACCTCATTGCCAGACGTGTGGACACCGGAGCGCTAAAGCACTTCTTTCATCTGTGTATGCCAACAATTGACTAAAGGTATATTAAAGGTACACGAATCACCGCCGCCCAAGGTGAATCGCATTGACTCATAGCAGTGAAGTGTCGGGTTTCGTCAAGCCTGATTTTGAAGCTGTTCGTGAAGCCTTTGTTGAGAACTTCGAGCTCCGCAATGAGCTTGGTGCCGCTTGCTGTATCTACTACCGAGGAGAGAAAGTAGT
>JBHLQK010000254.1:0-3803 GCA_048884925.1 Candidatus Thorarchaeota archaeon | reverse complement strand
GGAAAGTTCCCATCGATGTCCAACGCAAGATAGCCACTGACCTTGGGACATTGATTGGATACGACACGACTACAGACCGAGCTGGAGGGAGGATTGATGAAACTGAACACCCCTTCACAAATGGATATTTTGATGATGTCAGAGTGACAGTTCATTACCATGAAGACAACATTGCCTCCCTAATCTACGCTATGCTTCATGAGGGGGGTCATGCTCTTTATGAGCAAAACTTGAACCGTGATTATATATTCCAGCCTGTTGGTTCAGCCGCAAGTTTCGGCATTCATGAGTCTATGTCAAGGTTCGTTGAGAATATCATAGGAAGAACTCCGCAATTCTGGGAGTATTATCTTCCCAGGCTCAATGAATTCACAAATGATGCCTTTTCGGACATCGATCTCTTGGATTTTGTCAGAGCTATGAACTTAGTGAAACCATCAAAGATTCGGATAGAGGCAGACGAGGTCACGTACTCACTTCATGTGATAATTCGATTTGAGATTGAGAAGGCTCTATTCGCAGACAAGATATCAGTTTCAGAGTTGCCGCAGGTGTGGAACGAGAAATATGAAGAGTATCTAGGGGTTGAGATCAAGGATGATGCAGAAGGAGTCCTTCAAGACACTCATTGGGGGAGTGGATACTATGGGTACTTTCCAAGCTATGCCCTCGGTAACGTGTATGATGGCCAATGGCTCCAGAAGATCAATAGAGATTTGCCAGAGTGGGTCAATCATATTGCAAAGGGCAACCTGAGCCCAATTACCGGGTGGCTTGCGGAGAACATCATGAGCAAAGCTTCGTTGTATGACCCAGCAGATCTTGTGAAGCATGTGACAGGGTATGAGTTAGATGCGGGTCCATTCCTTGACTTCCTAGAACACAAATATGCACACATGCTCTCCTTCTAACCTAGGAGTGAGAAGGGCTCTTTTTTAAAAAGCCCAATCCTCTCTTAATGGCAAGTCTTTTCTGCATCTATTTCAGAATTGTTTTAAGACCATTAAAGGACATTGATATCCAGGGATTGGTTTCGAAAGGAAAGTGCAGAAATCAGTGAGAGAGATATCACTACATCTTCCGAAAGAGGAGTTTTTGCCAGGCGAACGTATCGAGGGTCAGGCGGTTGTTGTCTGCGACGATGACTTCGATTGTGAGTCGATGAATTTAACCTTCTCCTGCGAAGAGCTTTCAAGAGTAGTTGTGAGCAGCGGCAAATATACGCGAGTATATCGAGAAAAACGTGAGCATTTCGAGAAATTTTATGAGTTGCTGAATCAAACAAGAGTATTGGAAGGAGAAACAAGAATAGAATTTGCCTTCGATATCCCTGAGAATTCAGTGTCTAGCTTCGAGGGCACTTATAGCTGGATCCGATACGAAATCAAAGGAAAAATAGAGGTCAAATGGGCGCTTGATGCCAAAACTGAACGAAGCATCATCGTTACTGCACCACCTAAGCAATCAACAGTTTTGGAGCAGATGATGATTCAGGAAGAACATGGTGAGGAAGGAGCAAGTCTGCTCCGAATTGAGGCAGACAATAACACCATTAGACGAGGACAAGATTTTCGATTTAGATTTCTTGTTGGCAGCGAAGCAAATGTACGAGGCGCAAGAACTGAACTCATCTGGCGGGAGAAAGTCGCTCCTGAAGGAAGAGAAACCTCATCTGATACAAAGATGGATGAACAATATTGGGAAGAGTATAGACTACCAAGAGAGAGTTGGGTGGATGTCACAGTTAAGACTGACAAGGAATGGCCTGACCCCTTTAAGTCTGAATTGATAGAATGCATATACATCCTTAAGGTCACCCTCGATATCCCATGGCGCTTTGACAAGAGTATAGAAGTACCCCTTGGAATTAGTTATGATGTCAAAGAAGACGAGTTCGGTACTAGCATCTTTGATTTCTAGTCTGGAGTGAGAACTCATGAGAGAAGTGGAGATTCAGGTCTCCCGAGTTGACTACCTCCCTGGAGACAGGATTGAAGGCTATGTCATTCTCAAATGTGATAAGAGCTTCGACTGCAACCGAGTTGTCATAGAGTTGTTTGGTGAAGAAGAAACAAGAGTCGTGGTAGGAAGTGGTGATGATAGGCGTACGTACCGTGATACAGTGGAGCATTTGCATATAGAGCATGAACTTACAGGTGAGGGTCACATCTATGAAGGACATAACAGGTACGAATTCTCATTTTTACTTCCACGAATTCTTCCTCCAACCTACGATGGTATGCACGGATGGGTACGATATTGGCTGGAAGCCAGGGTGGAGATTTCCTTGGCATTGGATCCGAAAGCCCGCCTAGACCTCTACATTCCATTTTCATGGCCCGGCAATCCACCGGAGGAAAGACCGCTTCACATTGTATCAGGAGAAGATGAAACATGGTCATTCAAGGTGGAGATGCCATCAGACTTAATGATTCTAGGAGAAAGATTCCAATTCCGTGCTATTGTGGCCCGCGATATCAAGCTTCGAAAACTGAGAGCGCATCTCTACCATGTCGAATATGTCTGGCCAGACGGGCGGGATACAGAACACTGGGAGCTGCTTAACAGTGTCGAAATACCTGATGAAGATCTAGTTCGAGATGTGTGGCTAGATTTGTGGTATGAAACAGATACTTCTTGGGATCCACCTGTATCATCAGAGTTAATGAGGACAGAGTATTGGCTTGATGTAACACTAGATATTCCATGGCGTCGAGATTCAGTTCTAAAGATTCCAATCAAGGCTTGGTCTCGTGAATACTAGGCAACTTCAATGTTTGTCAAGACCTATGCTCTGTCCTGCTCACATATAATCTCCAAAATAGTTTCAATTGATTCCCTAACATTCTCGCCAGTCATCGCATTGGTCATGAAGCAAGGAGCATCCAGTGCAAGTGCGACCTCAAGAATGGCATCTCTGTCCACCTCGGGAGTAAGATCTGATTTGTTGGCAACAATTACCATGGGGACATCCTCGAACGTTTCGCGCTCAGCAAGCTCAGCCCATCGAGCAACGCTTTCAAACGTTTTTCCCCTTGATAAATCAAAAACGAGAACAATGCCCTTTGCGTTCTTGAAATAGCTCTCAATATCCTTTGGTTTGTCATTGAAGGGCCAACTCCATAGAAGCACATCGCAAAGTGTTGAGTCCTTTGATGAAAAGTCCTTCACAATCTTTTCAGCAGATAACACCTCATCTGACAAGTCATCGCCCATGAAGCATCCCAGTAATGTTCGCTTTCCTACTCCCTCTTCGCCGAGAATGCAAACTTTCAGTGGCTCACTGACTTGTGACACTGCTGCCACCTCCGTCAACAATGTCTTCGGGAACAAGGCGTGTATAGTTCCTCTGAGGTAGATAGGGAAATCTACCCACTTATTGCTATCGTTTTAGTTCACAAACGCGCCAATAACCCTCAATTGGAGATTTTCTTCCAAAGACCCAAGGAAATGCCCACTAGAATTTGATTATCTCATTGATTTCAGCAGCGCAATATGACTACCAGATTCTTCTGAAAATCGCTTTAACTGTTCACTCACCTCAGGCAAGAATGTGGCTTTAGCGGAAGCATTCAAGAAGAATAGCTGCGAGTTCTCTTCCATTTTAATTGCACTCGCCTGCAGTGAAGAATCGTCGTGATTCTCCTCAGAAGCAATGCTCAACTCATATTCATGGCTGCTTAATCCATGGATAGGCTCAAGAATCATCTCTGTGACATTTTCTCTTCTGAAGCGGCTTAATACGCGCTCTCGTTTCCTTTGTGCCTTTAGGATTTCTTCGAATGCCTGTTTCAGACGAGTAT
>JBHLQK010000253.1:0-3822 GCA_048884925.1 Candidatus Thorarchaeota archaeon | reverse complement strand
ACAAGAGTGAAGTTGAAGACAATAGAAAGCAATGGACCCAGTGCAACCATTATGACAAAAACCGAAAACCATGGCTGTTCGAAACCAGCAGTCAAAGTCAGCTCAATCCATACCAGAAAGAGATCGACTCCTGCAAAGAACTCGAGTATGTCTTCTAAATCGTCGCCCACATTGCTGAGTGACCGATCCACAAGGTCCAAGTGAAAAAGCCCTGCATCCTTGATAAGCCAGGGACCGTAATAAAGGACCATGACTGTAAGTGGGAGAACAGCAGCAGAGATTATGACAACCCAAAGACCAAATGCCGCAAGGTCTGCAGTCTGTGCAACACCCATCAGTTCAAAACTTACCACGGTCATACCAATCCCAACAATCAGTATAGAACCATACAGTGATCGCCGAAAGGCAAGTCGCAAGCTTTGATCTTTTGGTTCTGGCCATAGGAAATACTCACCGGTTCCCCTCTTGAAGAACCGATGGACCCTAAGCAGCAATGCTCCTGCGCGTGGATACCTGAGAATGATGAAACATACAGCCGCGCCAATAATCGTTGCCACTAGAGATCCAAGCATCATTGCCAACGTGTATATGCCCAGGTTCGATGGAGAGATGGTAAAAGGTGTTAGAACGTCATAGACATAGATGAGACCCCATGTGGACCCAATCATAATCAGAGTGGACAGGATGAAGCCCACGATGAGAGCTCTGATCGAGAGTGTCTTACTCTTCCCAAATTGCTCTGCGTAAAACGCTTCAGCTGATTGTCCGGACATCGGAACCAACCGAAACACAATCTCATAGGTTATAGATAAGACTTCTTAACGGCACGAGTTTGCTCGAAATCAGTCGGATATGTCTTCATATCCAGCACAATAACTCTCATATAGCACAAAGAGCGAATAGCTGCTGTCTACAGAGATGACCCTATCTCAGAGGTCTTCAGGTGCCCGAAGTCAATTGGGGGCAAAGCAGCATGAAGACATCTAGGACAAACTGCAAGTTAGTGATCAATCATGGTCGTAGGTTATGAGGTATCGGAGGATGGGACCCTCAACGAAGTGGAGCTGACCAAGGCAGACTTGGATTCTCAGATGGTAGTCTGTGTTGTTGATGACGAAACCAAGTCAATATACCTTTGGAAGGGCACTCAAGCGGGAATCAGAAGGAAGTTCATTGGTGCCAGGGTCGCGACCAATCTTCGAACTGAGTACGGATTCCACTTCAAAGTACGTGCGGTTGATGAAGGCGAAGAGCCGCCCACATTCTTCACAGCGTTGAATGGCACGACGGCTGCTACACCTGTCCTAAAGCCAGGCGAGAAAGCTCCGCCTCCGACACCTCCAAAACCTAGGACAGAAAAGCCTGATGTTGAAGTACCTATTCCGAGGACGGAAACTGCACCGCCTCCCAAACCAAAGCCAAAAGCAGCAGCACCCCCTCCGAAACTACCTGCTGCTACAACAACGCCACCAAGGCCAGCAACAGCTCCCAGTGCAGCTCCAGCAACATCGATTCCAACAGCCCCGTTGTCTAGTGAGATAAACGCCATGATTGAAGAGCTGCAGACAACCGATCCGCCCGAAGGCTATCAGAGAGAGCTATTAATTGTGTATAACGAGCTATTCACGGTTGCGGAACATAAGATAGCAGTCTTTGGACAGGAGAAAGTTGAGAGGAAGTTTGAGAAGGTTAAAGACCCCCCAGAGGGCACATTCATGGCAGAAGGATTCATACCTCGTGTCATTGTGAAGGATGGAAGAGTCCTAGGTATTGAGTTGTTAAAGGGCACACCTGATGCCATTCTTAGCCCTATCAAGCAGGAGATGAAGGAGCGCTTGGGAGACCTTATCACATTCTTTAGGTCTGAAACAGAAGCACCTACCGAGGACAAAGACAAAGCCAAGACCACTAAAAAGAAGAAGCTCGTCGCAAAATAACCAGTAAATCAATAGGGAGTAAGATATTATGTCGCAACATCTCGACCCAGAGAAGGAGAAGGAGCTCGTAGAGCTCCTGATGGGATTGACCAACTACGCTGACCTTGACGCTATTGCTGTTGTCAGCAAACAGGGTGTAAAGCTGGCGTACTTCGCCACAGAAGACTCTGAAGCAGACCCAGATCTTATGGCAGCTGTAAGTGCGGCGCTGTTGATGACGGGGGAGATGGCTGCATCTCCTGATAGGTTGGATTTGGGAGAACTCTTTGAGGTGACTGTCAGAGGAGCGAAGGGATTTTGTGTCCTTTCACAGGCTGGCGAGTTTCTGCTTATGGGTGCTGCTAAAGATTTGACATCCATGGGTCTGGCTACAACTCAGATGAGGAAGTATGCCAAAGAGGTCGGCGACTTGCTCTCGACATAGTGTAGAGCGGGTTCACTCTCGATTCAAACCGGCACCTTTTTGTTAAATCTAGAGCATATCTTTCCGACAATTAGCTATGGAAAGCTGTTTGTCGTAATCAAGAGAAAGTCCTAGGACATGTCAACATCATTGGAAACAATATGCAACAGATATAGTGTACTCCGTATAGAAGAATGATCAAAGTGCGCTCTTGGGGGTGCTGCCTGACATGACCACGAAGGCCACCACTAAAGCCAGGAATGATATAGACTTCATTGACATGTTCAAGATTTCTGCCGCATACATTCATCAGGAGCCATTAGTGACTCGACCCACGTATCGCGCGCGGTAAAGCTTATGAACATCAATCCAAGAGCTCTATTCGGTTGTAAGAGGTGCGTCACTGTTTAACATTGCCATTGGTTCTTGGATTGCTGCTGATTTTGCCTGCTGGTAGTTCCATTCCTCACTTGATGCAGTCACAGAGAGCGGGGCATAACATCGCAGAGGTTGACGTCTCAATCGAACTCACATGGTTTACCGATAGTGAAGTTGAGGGTCTCGCATCCGATGGAGAGCATTTTTACATCAGCACCGCAGAAACTGTGACCGGCAAGGGCGATGCTTGGCTATACAAACTATTCCCTAACGGAACCTATATTGATGAAGTACTTGTGCGCTATGGCACGCTCAATCATTGTGGAGGGATGGTCTTCTATGATGGACTTCTTTGGATTCCTCTTTCAGAAAGAGGGCTTGTTCCCAATAATCCCTCCAAGATTGTCCGATATGATACTAACCTTTTGTTCATTGATGAGTGGATCAACAGCAGCTCAATTGGTAATGTGCATTGGGGCGCAATATGCATCCTTCCTCTGCTAGAGAGAGTCTACATTGCAAGCTTCGGAACCAGCAATCTCTATGTGTATGACCTTGACAGGAATCGCTTGAATGATATTAGACCTCCACCATCGGAAAACATTCAGGATTTCGTTGAAGTGGATGGAGTCCTTTACTGCTCAAAACCTGGATCATCCTTGGATGCAATTCATGTGTGGGAAGCAGCTGATTCCTATGGGAGCTCTCTACAATCAATTGGTGTTATGGAAACCGATGGAGCTAGTAGCGGTCTAACTTGGTTTAATGGAGCATTTTGGACATGCGAAGGTTTGGGTTCCGCAACTTTGCATAGGCTCAGTGGTCTAGCATCGACATTCCCAAGTGCCAATGCAAATGACCTAATACTTGTGACTACTCTAGTTTCCATAATTTGCCTAGTGTTGGGAATTGCGATTTATCGCAAGATTCGCAAATGACTCGTTAAAAGACGCTGTTGCCGTTACATTCATCCACTCGGAACGTCACAAAGCAACCATGTGAGAAACCATTGAGAAAGCCCTTAGAGATGGTCTGAAAGGGATGAGAATTCACGCTGATCCGTTGAAAGCAGTTGAGGGCTTGTCCACTGAATTGCCAGGTACC
>JBHLQK010000252.1:0-3856 GCA_048884925.1 Candidatus Thorarchaeota archaeon | reverse complement strand
GAGGATGTGGTTGCAGAAAGAGATTATGATACCTTCAAGTATGATTTAGCACAAAAGACCAATCCTGATAGGATGACAGGAGACCTTGGTGAAGTTATCGGTGGAATGGATGTATTAATCTCAGCATCAACTCCGACACCAGGAACCATAAAGAAGGAATGGGTTGCGAAGATGGCGAAGGACTCCATTGTCTATGCGTGTGCAAATCCATTGCCTGAGATTTGGCCGTGGGATGCCAAAGCAGCTGGTGCCCGAATTGTTGGTACTGGCCGAAGCGACTTCGAGAATCAGATCAACAATTCTCTTGGATTCCCAGGTATCTTCCGAGGTACCCTTGATGTGAGGGCACATACCATCACAGATGAGATGTGTGTTGCGGCCGCCAAAGCACTTGCAGACCTAGGGGCGAAGGAAGCCAATGTGAAGAAGGTGATACCTACCATGGACCAGTGGGAACTGTATCCCGCGGAAGCCACGGCTGTTGGCATGAAAGCCATAGAACAAGGCATTGCTAGAGTTCACTGGGAAGAGAAAGACCTCTACAAGCACGCTGAGCAGGTTATACGAACTGCTCGCAAGTCTTCAGAAATCCTCTATGAGAAGGGCTTTATTCCAAAGGCACCGAAGACTTAGGACAATGATGCGGCGGAAGCCCGCCGCGTATCTTTTTTCTCTGATAACCTAGTTATTTCAGATTCCTTGAGAAGTATATGGTGCTTATTCCCACAGGAATCAATCCCAGACCAATAATAATCAGGAGTGAATTGATACGGGGATTGCGATCAGAACCATCTGGTGCCACATCTAAATCATAATCAGGGACAAGTGGGTTCAGACCCTCAATTAGCTCGAGTTGGTCTCGGAGGCCGTCACTGTCTGAATCCTCGTCGAGAGCGTTCATTCCTCGTGCAATTTCCTCTGTGTCAGAAACGCCATCATAATCACCATCTTGTGAAAATGGATCAGCCCCGTGTTGGAACTCCTCCAGATTACTCAGAGTATCGTTATCCGGATCCAATTGGGAGTCATTTGATAGTGGATTTGTTTTGAATGTGACCTCCCAGAAATCATCCATCAAATCTTGATCTGTGTCTGTGGAGTTTGGAAAAGTGCCAAGTCCCATCTCACGGATGTTTGACAGCCCATCTTCGTCCAAATCTTTGAGAGAGTCATCGGACAATGGATCAAGTCCAAATCGTACCTCATATCCATCCTCCATTGTATCACGATCCGTGTCTGCAGCAAAGATGTCGGTCCCAGCATACACCTCATCTACATCAGGCAAATCATCTTCATCCCAATCTAGTTCAGGTATAGGTGCAGGCCAACTATATTGTATAGAGTCTGGGACTGCATCACCAGTGATGTCATTCTCAAAATCAAGGTATAGAACAACATGGACACTTTGATTTCCATCATTTGAAATCCTGATTCTTTTGACTCCGGTCTCTGATGGAGCTGAGAAAGATGCAGAGAAGTTAAGTGCATCGGTTTGTATTGTTTCGATTGTTGAAAGGTTGCTTCTCTGAAGGGCAAGAGTAATTGGCTGGGTTGCATTCGCAGATAGTCGCACAGATATTTGCTGACTTAGGGAAATTGCCACCCACAGATTGGATGAGGTACGCGGTTGTATATCTGCAACATGCTTGTAGTGAATCTGTTCCCCGTTACCGCTAGATGACATGAAAATAACAGCTTCTGCACATGCCTGTGCCAGAGATGCCACATTATCAATACTATAATCAGCACTATAGATTGAATCCACAGGGGGGTTAATTGGATTGATATGTTGTCCACGAAAATTAATAGTAGGGATTCCCTTTTCGGAGAAAATTATAGACTCCGAAATCACTTTGTCCCTCTGTTGTATTGTCAGTATGTTTTTTCCACCTTGCCGCAAGGCCGCATCAACCACCTCTGCCAAGTATATGCCTGAATGATACCCTGTATCAATAGGATACTCAGCAAAGATGCCTGAGTCTTCAGAGTACATTACACCTTCAAAATTATAAAACGCGATCACATCCACTCCAGAATTAAGAAGGTATTGAGATACCTCCTTGGACCCATACTGGAATGGCAAGAGATCCCCACTGGGCATATAATCCCCCGTTTTTGCATAGGAGAAGAAACAGTAATAGACATCAACAGGAAGCCTGAATTTGCTTAGAATCTCAGCAATCATCGCAACAGCGGCACACCCTCCTGCATTCAACTGAACTGTTCTTGTTTGTCCCGCTTCAGTATCGAGATAGGCACCAAAGACTATAGCTCTATTATCAGCTCCATAACCCTCCTGAAATGCAACAAGGGAACGGTGATCACCTTCGTACCAAGTGTCAAGTGAGAAACTTAGAAGCGTCGATTCAAGATATTCCGCTGCGGCATCGTACCCCGCCTGTGATAAAACATGACTTCGGTAGGGGTATGTGTCAATCTCTAAGAGATGTTTAATCAAATTTGATGAGCTAGTGAGCTCACGAGGAAGATCCCACCAGTTCAAGTCATTGAATGGATGTGGAGTGTAACTCGTATCCAGAGAGTTTTCTTCGCTCTGAATTGACTGATACAATACCAAGTAAGTGGCTAAAGATATTACCAGTAGACATGAAATAGCCAATCCAATTCTCTTTCTCGACACGGGAATCGACCCAATGATCTAGTTCATTGCATGGCTCTTTGACAAGGTTAAATATCCATTTGCTACAGCAATAGTAATTGATTGAATCATATTGAGCAGCACACAATGGAGTTGAACTGCACTTCTAATGTATACGAAGTGGGAGCCATCAAATCACGGAGTAAATCTGCATAAATACACACCGAAAAGAGCATCTATAGTTCAATCTCACTAATCGTTGCCATGATTGAATAGGAATTCCGCTCGCTAACCATGGTCAAAGGGAGTCCTTTAAATGTAGTAATTCAGACAACGTAACGCCGTTTAATCAGGAGCTAAAAAAATGTCTTACGACCGTTGTGTTCGATGCGGTTCATGTTTGAAAATATGCCCGATTTTTGACGCCATGGGTGAAGAGCAGTATTCACCTCGCGGAAAAAACTATTTACTCCAAGTCATGGACCAAATCGAAGAGGATCCAGAAGCAGCCAAAGAGTTCAGAAGACTATTGTTTACTTGTACGATGTGTGGACGTTGCAAGGAAATTTGCTCATCTGATGTTGATGTCCTAAAGATTTGGCATGAGCAGAGAGGCAAGGCCGTCAGAGAGAATCCTGAAGAGTTCGCATATCTCAGCTCTCTGACAAGTGCACTTGAGAATGTTCAAAATATCTACGGACTGGATCCAGAGGATAGAGCCATGTTCTGGCTCGATGAATTGGAAGATGACATTCCCGGTCTTGCAGACCGTGTCTATGAGCCAGGGAAGAAAGCAGATGTTATGGTCTTCCTTGGATGTCTAATGTCGTTTCGGAGTTCACAATTAGATGTCCTGAAATCATTATTCATGTCGCTTGAAAAATCGGGGGCAGATTACCTGGTGATGGGTGCAGAGGAATTTTGCTGCGGCCATCCATTGTATCTAATGGGTAACGATGAGGGAGCATCAGACCTTCGTAAACATAACAGGGATGTCATACTTGATGCGGGAGCCAAACAAGTGGTTACCTGCTGTCCTGGATGTCTAATTCAACTAAAGGAGCATCATGAATTAGGGGAGATTGAAGCTCTTCATCACACACAGTATTTTGACCGTCGTTATGAGAGCCTTCCTGAATACAAGGACAAGAGCGAATTCCCATATCATGACCCCTGTGAGCTCCATAGAATCCTTGAGATTAAGAAAGAGCCAAGGTCTTTACTCAAGAAAATGAGCGTAGACTACAGGGATATTGA
>JBHLQK010000251.1:0-3864 GCA_048884925.1 Candidatus Thorarchaeota archaeon | reverse complement strand
AACGGACCCGACTAAGCACACAAATCGGTTCTGAGCTTATGGGAATGCTTGTGGTTCTTGATGAACCATCTATCGGGCTTCATCCGCGAGATGGAATCAAGGTCATTAATACACTAAAGAAATTGCGAGATGTCGGAAACACCGTAATAGTTGTAGAGCATGATATCGAAACCATGCGTGCGGCTGATCACATCATTGAGATGGGGCCAGGTCCTGGAGTTCATGGTGGCAAGGTTGTAGCACAGGGTGTGATCAAGGATATTGAGCAGACAGCTGAGTCGGTGACAGGTCAATACCTCCGGGGAACAAGAAGGATTGAACTTCCTGCTAGAAGGAGGAAATCAAACGGGCACTCCATAAGGATTTACAATGGGAGAGCGAACAATCTGAAAGGGATTGATGTAGAAATACCACTGGGCCTTTTCCTATGTATTACCGGGGTTTCAGGTTCAGGGAAGAGCAGCCTAGTCAATGAAATTCTATACAAGAAGCTCCATTCAGTCTTCAGAGATAGACGGATAATCCCAGGCAAACATGACCGAATAGACGGCATTGAGTTTCTGAGAGATGTTCGGAACATTGACCAGTCCCCCATAGGCCGTTCATCCAGGTCCAATCCGGCAACGTATGTCGGTTTCTTTGATAAAATTCGTGAGTTGTTCTCTAATCTCCCTGAAGCCCGGGAGAATAACTATGAGATGGCTGATTTTAGTTTCAATATGAACAGCGGAGGGAGATGTCCAGAGTGCAATGGCGAGGGGATTGTTACTACGCAGCTCCAGTTCATGCCCGACATAGAGAGCATCTGTCCAGCATGCAAGGGGGCACGATTCACTCGCGAGATTCTTGAGATTAAATACAGAGGAAAGAGTATAGCTGATATTCTTGATATGACTGTGGAAGAGGCAATTCTCTTCTTTGAGGACATTAATCTAATCTCACACAAACTTGAAACCATGAATGAGCTGGGCCTTGGATATTTGAAGCTAGGACAGCCATCAAACCAGCTAAGCGGCGGTGAGTCTCAGCGAGTCAAACTGGCTAAAGAGCTCGGAAAGATCAAAGCCTCAAGCGATACACTGTACATCTTTGATGAGCCAACCACGGGTCTTCATCTCGCAGATATACAAAAGCTGCTAGACTGCCTGAACCGACTTGTAGATTATGGAAATAGTGTGCTTGTTATTGAGCATCACATGGATGTCATCAAGTCAGCCGATTACGTGATTGACCTAGGTCCATCCGGTGGCGATGAGGGTGGAGAAATTGTGGCCGCAGGAACTCCAGAAGAGGTTGCGAAAGCAAGTCAATCGTTCACTGGAAAGTTTCTGCAAGAGGTCATAGAAGAGGTGTAAACTGATGACAGACAAGATTGAGATTGCATTAGCAGAACCAGGAGATGCGGAAATCCTTGCTGACATTTCGAAAAGAGCATTTGATTCTGATATTCAGGTTGGCGCTCCTGGACCTGGAGGACCACCAGGTTACGATTCAGTCGAAACACATAGGAGAGACACTCAACTAAAGAATACGGACTATTGGAACGTATTAGCCGATGGAAGGATTGTCGGTGGCACACGAGTGTATCGTGTTAATGACAGACACCACTACATCTATGGCGTTTTCATAGACCCTGACTTTCATGGAAAGGGAATCGGTACTGCCTTCTTCAATCTGATTGAGAGTAGATACCCACATGTGGGGAAATGGTCCTTGGACACCCCTGAGTGGAATCTAAGAACAAAGGCATTCTATGAGAAACTCGGATTCATACAGGTCGGAGTTCTTCGCTGGGTGCCTACATTTGATTTGCGATACTACGTCAAGCTAACCGATACTGGCTATCGAAACTCTATAACACGGATCTCAGAACTTGGTGAAGGTATGAGCGGACTGGTTGTTGAAGGGGAGATCACTAAGATTGCGGAAAGCAGGGAAGTAACCTCATCAAAAGACCGGAAAAAACATCATGTTGCCAACGCAACCATTATGGATGAGACTGGAACTGCCGCCCTAGTACTTTGGGATGATATGATCCGGCAGATTAGGTCGGGAGAAACGGTCCGCGCGGAGAATGTATATCTTACAGAGTTCAGAGGACAGCTTCAAATTAATGTTCATAGGTCTGGCCAGTTAATAATTCGAAGTCCTCAGCAGGCGAGCAATGACTAGTTTTCAGCATCATCTGAGATGTCGCTATCAGCACTAATCTTACTCTCGTCTTCGATTTCCTCGACTGCTGACCCTTGTTTTTCCTCTCCTAGAATCGGCATCGGGTGTGACAGACCCCTGCCAACAAGAAACGCTCCAAATCCAGAAACTAGAGCACAGAAGACCAGGGCTGGTATGAAGCCAAAGATCTCAATAGTAGGTCCGACGATGAGTATCTGTGGTATGGCAAAAAGGATGGCTACTGTGGGGATAAGTGAATAGACACTGTTTCGAATTCTATCAGGTATAACATCAATGAGAATTCGCTGAGTCAAGATATCTGCGAAAGCATACAGAAGGCCACTAACAACAAACACAATTAGCATTAGAATCACAGGAATGAGTGATTCCACCGGAACGGCAAGAAATATGATGTCAGTGTTAGGAAAGTAAAACTCAATGATTGTCCCTCCCAATAGTGGTGGGAATAGAAAGATTAGAACTACAAAGAATAGGTAGAAAGTGAATCCACAGGTTTGAATTAGCCGGAACCTCGAAATCCATTTCCTTGGTTCGAATCTTTGAGACCAGACCCCCGATCTCTCATCGGTGAAGATTCCTGGAATTCTTAGAACAGTCCTGAAGCTTGCCACTGCAACATCTGTCAGCATATAGGCATAGAATAACGGGAAGATGATAAAATAGGACCATACAATCATTGTACTCAGGACGAGCGTGCCCCCTATAATGAGCCATCGAACAAGAGGATCTGAGTTCAGAAACTTAACTCCAGATTTCAAGAGACCAATATATGCTCCGAATGATGGACGCGTTTCACGAGTTTCCTCAACTTCCTTGAAATCGCGAACCAATCTCAGAATGAGAATCGCTACGAAAAAGCATACAATTGCCTCGGCTTGAAATACCCAGGGACGACCAAACAGAGCTGCCAGAATGCTTCCAGGTACAATTGCAATTGTTGTGCATATTGTGATCAGCATCCCCAATCGCCCAAGAAAAACCCCATACTGCTTCCTATCCTCATCTCCTGGCATTGCAGCACGGAAATTGTTATCGAACCATGCTTGCCAAGCTCCACTCTCCTGTGAACCAGCGATCCCATAGAGGAAGAATATCAGAATGAAGATGATATATGGAGACCCTGGAACGACTATTGATGTTAGAATCAATGACAAGCCATAGCAGATAAATGCCGAGCAGAGAACAAAGCGATGACCTATATGATCACCTAGGGTGCCAGTGGGATAATCGAACACCGTCTGTGTGACAAGTTGAACGACGAGGAGGACACTTACGAGAGCGAGTCCTTGAATGTATTGTCCCGGCCCTCCACCCAACGCTTCAGCAATGAATATGATATAGAACGTAGATGACATCGCAAGGGTTCCAGTAATAAATGGCATCAATGTCATCATAGTCTTCGCAAGTCGAAGCAATCTCTCGCTAGAATCTGAGAAACCAAAGAATGACGAGGCCCTGCTCACACGAACACCCTCGACAAGTCAACTATCTTTCTAATTAACGTACCCGTTATCTATTATTACACACACATTTTCTCTGGCAAGCTTTATCAGACCAGACTACTAAATGAACATGCAGAACAGCCATTCTGACGTTGTGGTGTGAGGGTATAATGGAACGTCAATTTCTTGATTTGACTTGGTTCGACGCACTATTCATAACTCTCATTCC
>JBHLQK010000250.1:0-3905 GCA_048884925.1 Candidatus Thorarchaeota archaeon | reverse complement strand
TAAGCTTCTCATTTTCTGCTTCCATGAGGTCAATGGTTGACTTAATACAATCGGGCATAAACATCATCGGCAATCGAGTTTCAGGTCCAAGGAAACATGTGTATTTCTTTTCCTTGAGGGCTTCATGGAAGATTTCCACTGCATAGTCTGTTGTGCCGCCTCCAGGAGGAGCCTCGGCACTTATTACCCCGGGATAGCGTAATGAGCGGAAGTCGACATCGTATCGTTGATGATAGTATTCTCCAAATAACTCACCGAAGACCTTTGTTACGCCGTACATACTTATGGGTCGAGTGATTACATCGTTGGGTGTGTTGTCCCGAGGAGTAGATGGACCAAATGCTGCTATGGAACTTGGCACAAGGGCTTGTTTCAGTCCAAGAATTCTAACAGCTTCCATCACATTGTATGTGCCTTCGATATTGGTCCGATAGGCGAGTTGAGGGTTGTTCTCCCCGGTGGCTGAGAGCACAGATGCGTTATGAATCACAATGTCTATATCATAGTCAACCAACATGGTGTGAAGCTGATTCTCATCAAGGATATCGAGTCTATAGTAGGGGCCATCTGCCTTGAGGATTTCCGGAGGTTTCTTTCTCCCTGTCGCAATCACATTTTCTCCACCATATTTCCTTCTTAGATCACCAACCAGCTCAGTTCCAATCTGTCCGTAGCTGCCAGTTACTAGGATTCGTTTCATATTGCCACTCGCCTGTTTCTCGAGAGGATATCGTTCATAGCCTCGAACCTCAGGGCTGAGGCCGAGAGAGCCTAGATAAAAAGCTTCGGGGACTCACCAATTCCGCGCTGCGCGCGAAATAGAATGTTTTCAAATGCCTAGAGTGTGTTCTAAAGTTAGTTTCTTATTCTCTTCTTCAAGAACGTTCCCTTGTTTGAGTGTTTGGGCAAGCTGAATGCTACCTAAACCGTCTGCGACTCGGAGTCTGTAACGAAAGCGCTATTCACGGTACTCTCTCTGTTTCCTGTGGTGGGAGGGGGGTACAAAGGTATTGTGAATTCGTGGTTCATTTCCTACTCAAGCTCACCACGGCTTTTCTTTATTGCAGCCTGAGCTGCAGCTAGTCGTGCAAGAGGCAGTCTATAGGGTGAACAAGATACATAGTCCAATCCGATTTTGTAGAAGAACTCAACAGACCTTGGATCTCCTCCGTGTTCGCCGCACACGCCAATCTTCATTCCAGGTCGCGTCTTTCTCCCCCTGTCGATTGCAGTTTCCATGAGTTGGCCGATTCCTCGTTTATCGATACTCTGGAACGGATCATTCCTTAAGATGTGTCTTTCAAGATATTCAGGCAGGAAGGTACCAATGTCATCCCGACTGAACCCAAAGCCCATCTGTGAGAGGTCGTTAGTGCCAAACGAGAAGAACTCCGCACTCTGAGCCATGTCTCCAGCTCGCATGCAAGCACGAGGAATCTCAATCATAGTGCCATATAAGAAGTCCACCTCTAGACCTGTTTCCTGCTTGAACTTCTCGTAGACATCATCTACTCGCATCTTCATGTATCTCAGCTCTGCAGCACCAATTGTTACAGGTATCATGAGTTCGAGCTTCACAGTCTTTCCTTCGTTCATCAATTCAGCTGCAGCATCAAATATAGCTCGCACTTGCATCTCGTATACCTCTGGATAGATTATGCCCAGACGTACGCCGCGCAAGCCCATCATGGGATTCAATTCATGGAGAGATTCACCTCGCACACGAACCTCTTCCAGCTCAATCCCTAGAGCACGAGCAAGCCTCTCTTGACCAATTCTGCTCTGTGGCACGAATTCGTGAAGTGGCGGATCGAGTAAACGAATCGTCACCGGAAGTCCGTCCATCAATTCGAGTGTTGATTTTATGTCCCTCCTAACATATGGTGCTAGCTCTTCCAGAGCGGCTCTTCTCTCAGCCTTTGTCTTACTGACAATCATCTTCCGAAGAAGAAAGAGAGGTTGTTCAGATCCCTCTCCATAGAACATATGCTCAGTTCTGAATAGGCCAATTCCTTCAGCACCGAACTCTAGTGCAATTTTGGCATCCTCAGGTGTGTCTGCATTTGCTCTCACTCCCATTTGTCTGAAATCATCAACCATATCCATGAACTCTTGAAGCCGAGGATTCTTGCTGGAGTCCATCATTGGGAGTTCACCCTCATAGATGAAGCCCCTTGAGCCATTGAGAGTCACAATATCACCCTGATGGTAGATCTTTCCATTCACTGACATGGACTTGTCAAAGGGGTCAATCTCTAACGCTGCGGCCCCTACGATGCAAGTCTTGCCCCACCCACGGGTTACTAGCGCGGCATGACTTGTCATTCCTCCACGAGCGGTGAGAACTCCAATAGCGGCACGCATTCCTTCAATGTCTTCTGGACTTGTTTCCTCTCTTACTAGGATTACTTTCTTCCCTTGATTAGCCCATTTGACAGCATCTTCCTGAGTGAAGACAATTTGGCCAACTGCACCCCCTGGACCTGCAGGAAGACCTTGTGCAATTGGTGTCTTTTTCTTTTCCTCTTCTGGATCCAGTATTGGATAGAGTAATTGACCGAGCTGCTCAGGACTGATGCGCATCACTGCGGTTGGTTTATTGATCATTCCGTCTTCAAGCATATCCAGAGCTATGTTCAGAGCAGCTGTTGCAGTTCGCTTGCCAACCCTATGCTGAACTAGGAAAAGGCGGCCTTGCTCAATCGTAAATTCTAGGTCCAACATGTCCCTCGAATCATCCTCAAGCTGGTTTCTGATGTCAACAAGCTCTCCGTATAATTCAGGCATTTCATCCTGAAGAGTAGGCAAGTCTTTGTTCTGGTCGTTCTTGCTCTCATTATTCATTGGATTGGGAGTCCTAATTCCTGCTACTACATCCTCCCCTTGCGCGTTGAAAAGACACTCGCCATAGAACTTGTTTTCTCCCGTGGCTGGATCTCTGGTGAAAGCTACACCAGTCGCTGACCCTTCGCCAAGGTTACCAAAAACCATTGATTGCACAGTGCAAGCAGTACCCCATTCATCAGGAATTCCCTCGATGCGTCTGTATGCAACTGCACGATTTCCCCACCAGCTCTTGAACACGCCACCTATAGCTCCCCATAGCTGCTGATAGGGGTCATCTGGAAACTCTTTTCCAAGCGCGTGTTTTACTCGTTCCTTGAACTCCTCAATCAAATCCTTTAGATCTTCAACAGTGAGGTCTGTATCACTTCGCCGTCCAGTTTCTCGTTTCTTCTTGTTAAGAATCCATTCGAGCTGCTGTCGAATTCCTCCTCCCTCTTCTGGCTCAATTCCTTCAGATTTTTCCATGACCACATCAGAGTACATCATGATAAGTCGGCGATAGGAGTCATAGGCAAACCTCTCGTCACCAGATGCCTTGATCAGTCCTGGGAGCGTTGAAGTTGTGAGGCCAACATTGAGAACTGTTTCCATCATGCCAGGCATGGATTGTCTAGCTCCGGAGCGACATGAAACGAGATGGGGATTGTCTGGGTCGCCGAACTTCTTTCCCAACATTTCTTCAATCCAAGCAAGTGCTTCCTTTGATTCCTCTTTGATGGAATCTGAAAGGCCCCCTGTCGAGAGATACTCGTTGCAGACATCAGTTGAAATCGTAAATCCTGGTGGGACTGGCAATCCCAAAAGAGTAGCACCTGCGAGGGACGCTCCCTTTCCTCCTAGCAGGTTCTTCATGTCGCCTTTGCCATCAGCCTTTCCAGCACCAAACTTGTAAACATGTTTTGCCAAAGCTTATACCTTCTCTTACTTTATCTATACTCAATCAATGACTATCGCCCCAAGCATTGCTTATTGTCATCGGGGCATCAATATGAAACTCAGACGATGTTCGTTCGTCTTGTTTGAGTTATCTATAGTTTGGTTCCCTACCCGTTTTTAAT
>JBHLQK010000249.1:0-3906 GCA_048884925.1 Candidatus Thorarchaeota archaeon | reverse complement strand
ATTGCAGATGGCTGGCCCTTCACAGGAGCTATCCTTGGTCTTGTGGCTGTCACTGGCATCTACTCAGTCCTTGGACTGATTCGCGGTGGCGGTGGGAGCGAGTTCTATCAGACATAGAGTATTGATACGGCTCTCGTCAGCAGGCGAGAGCCTTTGTATTTCTTTTCCCCTTCCTGCATTATGTTTATCAGAAATGAGTCTGAACAAGACCTCTCGTGAACTGAAATGCCTCTGCGCGACGAACTCAACGGTTTCTTAAGGCTGCCAAGGAAATTCTTTGGGATTGGAGAGCCTGAGAAAGGAATTCCAGACGTAGGAGTGCTAGGGGTGCCTTATGATCTTACATCCAGTCATATGCCAGGATGTCGGTTTGGACCTGATGCTGTTAGGGAGGCGACCGACTCGGAAAGGTCTCATAGCTTTCCGCTCAATATAGGAGCAAAACCAAGGCTCAATGAGGATTCTTTATCCAAGCTAATTACTCTGGAAGATATCGGTGACCTGGAGATTATAGGCCGCCTTCCAGATGCTGCTCTACTTGATATCTCCGAGGCTGCGGCAAAGCTCGCTGTCTTTGACTGTGATTTCCTGTTTCTTGGCGGTGATCACTTCATTACGTATCCGTTGTTGAAGGGAATCAAACGCGCACGTCCTGGGCGATATGGACTTGCATACTTCGATTCTCATGCTGATTTCTACGCTGATTATGGTGGCTATTCGCTATCACACGCAACGACCCTGAAGAGACTTGTGGAGGAGAAAATTATAGACCTGGAAGATATCATTGCTTATGATCTTCGGTCTGCCTTGCCTGAGCAGAAAAAGGAAATATTAGGCGACGGTCAAAAAACTCATACTCTTGAATCATTTCAGGAATCGCTCGAGCTCATTGCAGAACGAGTTGATTCGTTGTATGTCACCATAGACCTTGACATCCTTAGACCTAATGTCCAGTCAAGTGTTAGTCACCCTGAGTCGGGAGGTCCTGATGTCGAAACTCTAGTCGACTTCATACGGGCTTGCTTTGGTATTGGTAAGGTTCGATATGCTGATGTTGTGGAACTGAATCCATTGAGTGACAAATGCGGCCTGGGAGCAATTGCTGCTCGTGATGTTGTTAAGGAAGTGCTAACAGGATTTGCCTATCAGAAAGGCTTAAATTTGTAGCAAATGCACATAATTTCCGGCAGAGATGACAACAACTGAAGAGAGAATGGAGCAGGTGAGCTCACGAGCAGAGGCTACGCTGAGAGAGTTTGGATTTGGTGCACATGAATCCTCAGTGATTCTAGCATTGAACCAAATGGACAGTGCCACTGTGGCAGACCTCTCCTCGGCAACAAGTATTCATCATGCAAACCTGTATTCTGTTCTAGATGGACTGGTTACCAGAGGTCTAGTCATTGAACATGAGGGACGACCGCGCAGATTTGAGTTCACTCCATTATCAAATGTGAGAGACTTACTTTCCACAAAACTGGATCAGCTCATTTTAGATATGGAGAGGATACAGCAAGAGCGAGAAGCAAAAGAACTCCTGCCTACGTTGATATATACAATAAGGGGCAGAGTAGTCGTAGAATCAAAGATGCAAGGGATGATTTCAAGGGCGTCAGAAAGGATTCTCTTGGTCACACCAAGTATGGAGATGTTTGACGAACCTATGCATTCTGCGCTGAAAACAGCTTCTGAGCGGGGTGTCTTAATACGATTGATTGTAGCAAAAGAGTCAGTTAAGCTTGAATACGATGTCGAGCAGAGAATCAGGGAAGACACACTCGCAGTCAATCTCGTAATTGATGGTGCGGAAGCCCTTATCTCAATGCCTGATCTCTCAGTATGCGGATGGGCTGATAATGATCTGATATCTCTGCAGCTCGAAGGATTTCTTGAGCAGACATGGAATATGTCGAGGTAGAACACTATGGTAGATTATGATGTTATTATTGCTGGTGCTGGCACAGGAGGGGCTATTACGGCGCTGACATTAGCTCAGAAAGGTCACTCTGTTCTGGTCTTGGATAGAAAGGCAAGGGACACAATTGGATTGAAGACATGCGGAGACGCTCTTGGAGCTCATCATATCCGAGAGCTAAAAGAGATGATTGGACTCCCGGATTTGCCAAAGGATATTGTTGAACACCATGTTTCAGGAATGGATCTCTATGCTCCCAATGGAGAGCACAAACTTACCATGGTGGGCGAAACAACTAGGGGTTATTCGTTTAATCGGCACAAGATGGGCCAATGGCTTGTTTCATTGGTTGAGAAAGCTGGTGCTGAAGTGATGCCATCAACCCGTGTGAAGAAGCTCTTACTAGAAGATGGAAAGGTGTCAGGTGTCAGGATATCAAAGGAGGGAGAGGAACCAGAGAAGGACATCAAAGCACGTATTGTTGTCGATGCAACTGGTGCCACAGGAATGCTGCGTCGTCAGCTACCTGATAGTTCGCCTATTGAAAAGACCATTGCCAAAGAGGATCAAATGGTTGCCTGGAGAGACATCTATGAGACCCCAGAGTATGAATTCGAAAACCCTGACATCCTAGAGATACACTGGAATCAGGAACAGACTCTTGGTGGCTACACATGGGTGTTCCCGGCAGGCTCTCATAGAGTCAATGTCGGGCTGGGCGTGATGATGATCCCTGGATATACACATCCGCGAACAATATTCGATAGATTCGTCAAAACGAACTGGGAGTTCATGAAGACAAAACTAGTTACATACGACAGCAGCGGAGGAATCGCACCAATCAGGCGTCCAATTGACACTATGGTTGATGACAACTTCATGCTAGTTGGTGATTCAGCCTGCCAAGTAAACCCAATACATGGGGGCGGAATTGGATCCTCTATGCTTGGTGGTGTTCATGCTGGAAATGTTGCATCAGAGGCTCTTGAGCGGAACGACACATCCATTGAATCCTTATGGGACTACAATCCTCGATACATGGAGAGCTATGGAATAAAACAAGCATCCCTGGATGTCTTCAGATGGTTCCTCCTCAATGTAACAAATGAAGAGATTAATTTTGCTTTCCAAAAGGGCATCGTGAAGGGAATCGACCTCCTTAGTGTCAGTATGACAGGCAAGATGGAGATTGGCAAGGGTGACAAGTTCAAGCGGCTCGTGTCAGGAATTGGAAACATACCACTTCTGCGAAGAGTGAACAAAGTTGCTGGCTTGATGGATGATGTTAAGGCGGTCTATAGGCAGTATCCTGATTCGCCAAGGGAACTTGCAGCTTGGAGAAATCGTCTCACCCCAATCTATGAAGCCGCAAAGGCATTGTAGCAGAATCTCGGACTAGTGTGTATCTATGAGATGTATAGGAATTGCAGGGGGCATTTCTCTCCATGCGCAAGACGATTCCTACATCTCCTACTTCAATAGCCCCTTCATTGGACACAGAAGGTCAAGTTCAATTGACGTATATCCCTCAGATGGAACATGGGGTAGCCATGCATTTTCGCCAACAGATGGTAAAATCACTGAAATCAGAACCATTTCAATGGGGAAAAAGAAGGTCTTTCCTAGCTCCCAATACGACTATGCAATTGGGATTGTTCCCGAAGGAGTGGAAGATGCCATTGTCCGGATTCTTCATTGCAAACCAGGGATCTCTGTAGGCGACAGTATTTCCAGAGGTGATTTCATTGGGAGTCTAGTTAGATCGCGCTATTTCTGCTTCTGGACAGGACCTCACTATCATATTGAAGCTATGAATCCAAAACACTTTGCCAGACCATCCCAGTCTTTTCCCATTATTAGTAATGTAGGTGGAATCCAAGTTCACAAAGGCACATCCTCTTCAAAGTTCGAGTGCGAGGTTGTGAGGTCCACAAAGGATATCGTCGTGTGCGCTTCAAGAGAGTATTCATACGCCAAAAGCGGACCTTTCC
>JBHLQK010000248.1:0-3973 GCA_048884925.1 Candidatus Thorarchaeota archaeon | reverse complement strand
GTGGGGTTTTGTACGATGTTGTGGGAATGTTCACACTCTACAGATTCGCAGCCGTAGTGTGTGTATTTGCCACCGGAATCGCTGCTCTATTTGTCAGAGACATTCCAATGAGAGAAGTGCATCCAACAGAGAAGACCAGCTTCCTGAACCTCGTTAAGCGACCCGGAGTTGCACGTCTCATAATTCTTGTGGCTTTGAGTCAGATTGGGATGAATGCAATCTCCTTCATGTATGCCATCATCATCATAGACGAACTTGGTGGATTGGCGTTATATGTCGGGCTCTCGAATTCAGCTGCGACGATGATTGCGGTAGTTATCACCGGCTATATTGGAAAAGTGGTGGATAAACGGGGTCCTGTCAGGATAATGATACTGTCTACTGCGTCATATGTCGTCTTTGCATTCGCCTTTGCATTGGTTGCCGATCCTGTAGTTGCTGCGATTATGTGGTCTCTTCCAATTTACCCCCTATCATCCACTGCGGCATATGCATTGGCCGCTATCCTATCAGGAGAAGATGAACGAGGAAGAGCGATGTCATTGGTAAGCGGAGCTCAGAATACAGGCTCTGCTATGGGTCCAGTGGTTGGAGGCCTATTTGCTCAATTTGTTTTCGGAACAGTTCAGCCGGTTTCCTGGATTAATATGATGTTCAATCTGGTAGCAATGGCCCTCGCGTTCTCACTATTGGGAATTGTAGGGTCAGGTTTAGACACAAGTGGGGCTGATGCTAAAGAAACTGAAGATGCGTTTCATGCCCCGGCAAAGGAGCAGGTTGGACCATCAGTTTGAAATAAGAGAAAGGATATTATGACCGCATGAGCGAAGGCTGCACACTCGCTGCTAAGATCATAGGTCCACGGTATTTTATGCTCAAGAATCGAGACCTGGTCTATCCAGATTTCAAAGACCACGCCATCTTCGATGAGGTTATTTTTGCTGTAACTGGTGTCCACATAGGTTCTGGAGTTCCGATGGGCGTTTCGATAGGTGTAAACATATGGGGTCTATCGGCATGCAGTTCCACGGTACTGGCTAACGCAGATACTGCATATGATTTGCTGCTCGAAAGAGTTCTAAGGGAGTGTAAAACCATAGAGGAGGCGGCAGAACTAGTTAGGTCTGACTTGGAGAGAGGAAACAGGTACCAATGGTCCAACTTCATATTGGCAACATCAGAGCAGGTTGGCGCTATTGAGATTGGTGATGGGATTATGGAGGCTGAAATGCTTCCTGTTATGATTACACGTGCAAACCATCATCTCAAACTTCCTACCGTAGAGGCCCTGAAAGCTGCAAGCCCGGAGGAACGAGAAGCAGGAGGTCCCATTCAAGATAGCCAGCACCGACGTCAAATGGCTGCAAAGATGCTTGAAACATCAGTTTCAATTGGAGACATGATGGAGATTGTTAGCAATCATAGTGATTCACGGGGCTATAACTCGATTTGCCGGCATAGAGTGAGTAATCCTGATAATCCCCTCCTTGGGGAAACATCCTACAGCTATATAATTGAGGTTCTAAAAACGGATTCCAAAGAGTTCGACATCAGGATGCATGTATCTAGAGGCAATCCTTGTAGTAATACCTTCCAAGAAATAAAGTTAGACTTCACATTACCATCTTCTGACAAGAAGGCTATTGTCCAAGCATTTCCCTAGTTACATTGACTTGGCTATTCTGAAACCACCCTTTGGTTGCCATCTAGCTGCTCCATCCAAGTCGATGGAAACATTACTCTCGTGGGTTGGAAATGATTCCTCGTTTCGTACTTTGATATATCGCCGCATATATGAGTCGGAAGTCAAATGAAAACCAAGTGGCGGAGTTCAAGATGGAGCACACCAAACTACGAGCTGCACTGGCTGGCGTATCGGTGACAACAGCTACACCGTTTTCCAAAAATCTCAGAGCCCTTGACTCAAGCGGCATTGTAAGGAATCTTCAGTTTCTGGAACAGGAGAGGATAGGAATGGTTGTTCCATGTGGGAATACAGGAGAGTTCTATTCCCTTTCGGAGAGTGAGTGGACTAATGTCGCTAGGACTACGATTGAAACTGTCGGGGATAGAATGGTCGTCATGCCCGGTGTGGGCCATTCTATAACAACAGCAATTGAAATGATGAATCAGGCCAAGAATCTGGGTGCAGAGGCTGTGATGGTGATGTACCCTCAACATGTCTTCTCTTCAGAGGAAGGCATTCTGCATTACTATAAACAAGTCCTTGAAGCGTCTGAGGACATCGGTGTGGTTCTATACAAGAAGGGACCACTTCTCAGTGATGCAGTTCTCGCAAAACTATTGGGCTACAAGAATCTGGTTGGTGTCAAGTATGCATTCGGACGAGTTGTTGATTTTGCCAACTCTGTTCAAACTCTAGGCAATTCAATCGTATGGTCATGTGGCACTGCCGAGAGATTTGCTCCATTCTTCTGGCTGGCTGGAGCACAAGGCTTCACATCAGGTCTAGCGAATTTCGCTCCTCATGTTTCAAAGAGAATGTATAATGCCTTGATGCAGAGCGACTACAATGAAGCAATGCGAATACAAGCAATGATCTCCGCTCTTGAGTTTCTTCGAGAAGGAAGAGGCGCCGCAAACAATGTGCCTGTGATTAAAGCACTCTTGGATCATATTGGCCTTGCAGGAGGATTATGTAGAGCACCGATACATCCCCTGGGTGAAGAGGAGCGAGAGGCTGCGATAAAGTCTACTGAGGGCTGGGACCTCAGATCTCTTCCACGATAGACTTAGAGATTCTTTATTCTGTTTAGTTCAATAACCTGTTCACACCTCTTGCAGAGAAACGCAGTAGGTCCCATCCACTCAAGGTCTACACTGAAATCAATCTCAGCATCACATTCAGGACAGCGAGGTTTTGGTCCTGTGGAATCTACCAAGTTTCTTGTCAGAGAATTAAAACCAACTTCAACTGAAGGAGCTTGATTTTGGTTAGCCATACCTTTTGATGTCGATGGATTGCACATAATCCGGAGTATGATGCAGGTGATACCACCGATAAGCTGGAGGAGAAATGCAGTGACCAGACGCATGAATGGCCTATGCAAGACTATCTTCTTCTTGATCTGTCGTCTTAGTCCTCTGAAACATCGACTCTGACTTGATTGTGACAATTCGAACATACGAAACTCTCTGAACCAATCCATTCTACCGTGTCGAGTTCAATTGATTCTTGGCAGTACGGACAATATACCGGAATCTCATATGATGCACCGGGTGGATATTGATCCATATAACCAGTGCCAGCAACCATCCCTGCGTCATATGACTGAACAAATGCTTGGTCAAGTTGCATGGTTTTCATGGAAGCAGACCGGATTGCAAACATGATAATACCGATTATAAAAAAGAAGATTATTCCAGTGCCTATGAAGATTGGAATGACAATGGGAAAGACATATTCTGCAATTCCAAGGAATTGGAAAAGCACCAGTACAAAAATCATTGGGGCACAGAAGCCAAGTCCAATGACACCCCCAATTTTGCAGCCTGAGTTTGTGCCATTACTCACTTCATTTCACTGCCACTGCTTTCCCCTATACGCCTATAAACAATCACCAGATGAAAGAGTTTTGAACCAATCAATTGGAATTTTCATTCCACTGATGAAGGCTCACGTAACTTTTGAATAGAACTCGATGGATTGCGCAACCAGACTAGAAAATCCTTGCGAATTGAATTCTTCAGGTGCGTGATTCACACCAACTCTGACCACTCAAAAATATGAGCAATCCCCCTGCTGAGTGAAACATGCATGAGTAAGAGAATATCGCAAAGACATCTCGTGCAAGGCAGTATATTATGAAGCCCAGCTTTGCGAGTGGTTTGGCGTGATCACTCTTTCTTCCTGATTCTTTCTTCAACCATTTCTTCCCAAAGCCCAAATCGGTCCATAATATACGCTATGGCAAGTACAAAGAATGGTCCCCCACTAACTAATAGAAAGAGG
>JBHLQK010000247.1:0-3980 GCA_048884925.1 Candidatus Thorarchaeota archaeon | reverse complement strand
AACACAGCATTTACAATAGGGCCAAGCCAGTGTTGACCCGTCAAATGATGGCTCCACATAATTACCACTGTTGAAATCACAAACCAAGGAGCAAAGGCATAGAGGAACAGGAATGAAAAGCCTAACATACCTGGCAGGAGTGCAAGTCCAGTAATCATCCCATAACCATACTGTAGCGCCAGGAGGATGAAATAAGGGCCACATTTGATGAGAATCGCTTTCAGAGTCCAATGAAATTGCGTTCCTATCCATGTTTCTCTGGCCTTGGTTCGCATTGCACCTGCCAGCCACTGACTCTCAACATAGAAGTAGACAAGAAACGGGATGACATAGATTGGGACCATGATTGCACGTGATGCAGTCAGATCATTGAATCCGGGAAGGAAACTGCGGAAATCGAGAACTAGTCCTAGATCAACGAAGAGTGTCCAAGCATATATCCAAGCTGTAATGACTACTGCCAAGAGAAAGGCCACGGCAACATGTCTAGGAGTATCCTTTGGTCCCATTCCAACTTCAGAATTCATCTGGGGGCGCTTTCGTCTGATTAGTTTCAGAATCAAGAAAGACAACAAACCACTGCCTAGGAACCATAGGGCTATAGAGAGCCCATATGACTGCGGGAATGGCAGAAACAGACCTATCGCGAGTAAAGGGTAGAATAATCCGAGGCCTATTGCTGTGTATGAGATTCCCAATCCAAAGAAGGTGCGATTCCCAACCGCGTGTTTAGTTGAAGAAGCCTCTCTAAGCTTGCGAAACGGAGAAACACCAATTAGAATCACAAACAGGGGGAATTGAGTGAGGACTACTCCTAGCAGACCAATGAACCCACCAGCAAGCCAGAGCGGGTAGATTTGGTCTCCAGATGGAATCCAGTAAGAGTCTTCCACTCCATTCTTGAGCCCTTCCTTCATCCATTCCACACTCTCAGCAACTATAATGGGGTCTATTGTTTCGAAAAGATGGTTTGTTCTTGGAAGGACAATTCTCCGGGCGGTATTGTCACCAAAACTACCGTAAGTGACTCCCGCTTGAATTCCTGTGACTCCAAAGAATCCTTCCAGCAATGCTAGATTGTGTGTGTATGAGGAGAGAGCATCAAACTCTCCTATGGCTAGGAGCGTGCTTGGGATATATGGTACCTCACTCCGGTTCAGCCCGCTTCCCACTAATACTAGTGCATCGACATTGACAGACGACTCTTCAAGAGCACTCCAGGCAATTCCACCTCCCATGCTATGCCCAATTAGGCCTATTGCGGAACTATCGACGTAGTCAAGACTCGCAAGGTAGCTTAAAGCTGCAGTCCCACTTCCTGTACCTGGTTCAGAGTTGCCATGCGAATTAGCATCTATTGTCAATACCACAAACCCTCGTCTTGACAGCTCTATTCCAAATGCCATGAGCCATTCTTTACATTGAATAACGCCATGTATCACTACTACTCCAGGCAAGGGATTTGCATATGTGGCGTAATTTGGTTTTTGCAGAGTGCTGTGAATCCAAGAGCCATCTGCAGCCTGGAAGTCAACTTCAGTCACGAATACAGATCCAAATCCGCTTTGAGCACTGGCTGCCAAGGCTACGCCTGAAATCATAATCAAAATGCTCACAATCAAAACGAGATATCTAGGTCTGAGTCTTGCCATAGTCAAGTTTCCTCTGTATGGTACTGTTGACGAAGCTCTCCCCGAGATTTATCTCCTATCATTTCCTAAAAGCCAATCATGCCAGAGTGGGACGAGATCTTTGAAGAAGAAGGTAGAGTGTTCAATGAGCCGCATCAAGACATGGAGAGGATTGTTGAAGTCTTCCAAGAATATCAGGTGAAGAGGGTCCTAGATGTCGGATGCGGGTCCGGGCGTCACTTAGTATATCTCTCCAAAAAAGGCTTTGAAACCTATGGATTTGATGCTTCCCAGAGAGCCCTATCTCTTGCTCAAGAATGGCTCCAAGAAGAAGGACTTCATTCAGCAATCATTGAACACCGAATGGAGGAAAGATTCCCCTATGAGGATGCATTCTTCGATGCTGTGGTATCAACACAAGTGATTCATCATAATCGAATGAGTGAGATTCTCTTCACTGTGAGCGAGATAGAGCGTGTCCTTAGATCTGGTGGCATACTCTTTGTTTCCTTTCCAAAACTCTCTGAAGTTCCTAGTGAGGGTGATAAGGACTGGGAGCTAGAACAAATAGAGCCCGGAACATACATCCCTCGAAGTGGTCCTGAGGCTGGAATCCCTCACCATTATTTCACTGAAGATGAAATCTACAATGTCTTTGCAAGTTTTGACATTCAAAGCATCCACATTGACGAAAAAAGCCATAGATGTGTTCTTGCCATCAAGAAGTAGACAGCTCACTTCTCCAGCCCAAAAGTCGGAAATATGAGCTCCTTCACCTTTTCGATAGTTTCATCGACTGCTCTCTTTACCTTTGATTCATGCTCTGCATACATTCTTTGAGGACGGTCAGTCCAGCCACCTCGTTTAATCTCAAAGCCATATTTATGGCACATTTCTATCCATTGTGCTGGAACCAATGGTGGTAATGCAATGTCCGCAAGGTCTGCAAGCAGAACTGTCCATACTCGAGCTGCTGCCACCGGATGATACCCTCCTCCTCCTACTATGACCAGTTTCTTGTTTCCTAGATGGGCCAATTGGCGTACAGTCTTAGATAGACGATAATACGTGTCAAGATTGAGAAGGAGGTCAGCGAGAGGATCATCCATATGTGCATCCGCACCCGCATTCCAAAAGACTAGGTCTGGCTTGTATGCTAGCCATATAGGCACAATAAGCTCTTCGAAGGCTTTCCAATACTCAAAGTCGTCAGTGAGGGGAGGTAGCGGAATATTCACCGAGTAGCCTTTTCCTTCACCAATTCCTATCTCCTCGGGTTGCCCAGTACCCGGGAAGAAGCCCATGCTTAGTTCATGCGTTGAGATGGTCAAAACTGAGGGATCATGATAAAACGCCTCTTGAGTCGCATCTCCATGATGGACGTCCGTGTCCAAGTACAGCACCTTCTTGTTGGGGTACTTCTCCTTGAACTTCTTGATTGCAATCACTGTATCGTTGAGATAGCAGAAGCCACCGGCGTTAGAGCTATAGGCGTGATGGAACCCGCCGATGATAGACATAGCGTCCTCGAATTTGCCATCTGCAACACCCATTACTGCATCAATGGTCGCACCCACTGGATAACTTGCATACTTATCCACCTGATGGAACACTGGACACTCATCAGTATCCAAACCAAAGCGTGAGGAGAATGCAGATCCCATGTTTCCAAACAGCTCTAGGGTCTCAATGTATGAGGGATCATGATAGAGTCCTAGCTCCTCGCGCGTAGCTAGTCGCATTTGATGCAAGGATATTCTATCACTCTGCAGCAGTCCTGACATAACCGGAAGCCCCCAGGTTATGTCAAGACGTGGTCTATTCCAGAACGGATTCGGTTGCATCCTCATGGTGTCCAGCTCATCGATTCCATCCATCTTGAGCAGTTCTTCAGGGCTGAACACAGCTGTTAAGTGGGACAAACCTTCTCCTCCATCATTGAGCAGATTGACCAGACTGGATTTTGAATTGATATTACTTCTGGTGTGTCATCATTTGGTTTCAATCATTCTGAGCACGTCTTCCTTCCAAGACCAACTAATGACCTTTCCGAGCCGCTTCACGCTGACAGGCACCACTTCGAAACGCTCATTATCTCATATCTAGTGATGGCATAGTCATGTCTAAGTTCGAGCTTCTCAAGCAAACCTTCCTAGGAAATCTTGGAGAGAATATTCCCGTTTCCATATGGAAACATCATCCGGAGAAAGACCGCACACCTGAGGGACTTGCAGCAGAAGAGATTGCATTCCACAAGCGGTTCGACCATGATCTCATGAAGGTATCATTTCATGGACGTTATCCAGTGGTGGACTGGGGCTGTGAAGTTGTTTACGATGGTGCAATCTC
>JBHLQK010000246.1:0-4003 GCA_048884925.1 Candidatus Thorarchaeota archaeon | reverse complement strand
CAAAACCCCACTAGTCAGTGCTCCGCCAAACCAACCAGCGGACTGGACGGCGATAAAATATCCCATCCGTTCTCCTTTGCTCTTTGTACCTGTTGTCAAGTGAGCGGTTCCTGCTGGCATAGACGCAGATGATAGCATAGCACCTAGGACTGCAACACCTAGAAACTGAAAGCTTGTGGTCACATAGGAATAGAGAGTAAACGTATAGGCATACCCAAGAAAGCCAATAATCATGAAGGGCTTGCGAACTCGAGAGCGATCGGATAGCGCTCCCCAGAAATTCACAGCAAGTATGTTCACAAATGCGGGAGCTGCCCAAACAATTGTAAGGGTAAGAAAATCTGGAGCGCCCAATTCATGCTTGACAAACAACGTTACAAACTGCCAACTGATTGCGATTCCAGTTGCCTGAAGTCCGTAGACCAGATACACTGCGGCCGTTGGTCGGTCATGTCGTCCCATCAGGCGGTTGCTCCTAGAGTGCAATGTGGGGCAAAAGATGGCGGTATTAACGGTTGCGGAGATAGTACCAATTCGTTGGGATGGCTAGCGGATTCAAAACGAATGCGCAACTGCGTGTGCCGTAGAGTATTTGAGAGGATGATACAAGACCTCTGCCATGCCCAAAGACGTTGATGAATACGTGCTTAAGATAGAGAAACTGAAAGCCTTCTATACATCGAGAAAAGGACTTGTTAAGGCGGTAAATAACGTCACATTTGGCATTCGCAAGGGGGAGTCGGTTGGACTCTTCGGAGAATCAGGTGCTGGGAAGACGTCGGTAGCCTTGGCAATAATGGGCATATTTGATCAAGTTTCTCGATATTATACATCAGCCTCAAGTGACCCGGAGAATAAGAAACTCTGGGAAAAGAAAGATGAAGCCAGAAGAAAAGGTTTCAAATCAGATGACCTGAGTATGGAGCTTCCAGGAGTTGAAGGGAAAATCTGGTTTAAGGGTAAAGACCTATTGACGCTTAATGATAAGGAATATCGAAAGATTCGGGGAAAGGAAATAACATACGTTCCTCAAGGAACAATCAAGTCTCTCAATCCATATACAGAGATACGCGAACAAACTGCTGAAACCCTGTGGGCTCATGATGAAGAGAATCTCTGGATAGAGAGGGAAGTCCTCCGCAGGGTTCTGGAAACCTTAGATCTTGTTGAGATTGGTGACTCTGATCAACGCCAGTTTATGAAACCTGGTGAGTTTTCAATGGGGGAGGACCAGCGTATTCTACTTGCTATGGCTCTGATTTCAGATCCAAGTCTAATGATAGCGGATGAACCGACGACTGCACTTGACATGGGAGTGCAGCGAAGAATTCTGGATGCAATCGGAATTATACGGCGAGAACTTGATTTATCATTGCTTCTTATTAGCAACGACCAAGGATTGATTGCAGAAACCTCAGATCGGGTAGCGGTGATGAGTGCTGGACGAATTATGGAGTTTGGTGATGCTGAGAGGGTGCTAAATTCTCCCGGACATCCATTTACACGTGCTTTCATAATGAGTAATCCCAGCATGGAAGTTATGCGCAAGATTCGAGAGAAAGGATTAAGGCTTAGAGGAATTCCAGGAAATCCCCCAGACTTGGCAAATCTACCGCCTGGGTGTCCTTTTAATCCTCGATGTGAATACACCCAAGATATCTGCAAAACAAAGATTCCGGAATATCGAGAAGTAGAGAAAGACTACTGGATCTTCTGTCATCTATTTGAGGAGCTTCCGGATTGGTAACCACCGAAAATGGCCTCAACCAATTCATTAGCTGAACTGAATTCCTTTAATGTCCCCTCAAAGTTCTGAATGTTTAGTCCAAACATTGTTTCGAAATCAGATGTGAACTCATTCAATTTAGCTAATATGACTGCATACGGTTGGTGGGCAATCAGCACGGAAGTAAATGTGAGGCTATGGGCAAAGAGGATGGCAAACTCGCCTACTGACACAATGTTGAGTCCTTTATCACTTCGAGTTATCTCTTGGAACAGAGACTGTACGCCAGATATTCCTGCTGCTGTCAGGACTTGGTCAATTTCAGCATTCTCCATAAATTCATGATGATAGACTAGAAGTCCTCCCTCTTGTATAATGTAAAGCTCAACAAGTTGCTTTTTCCAGTCGAGCTCATCAAGCGTGGGAGCATAGATAAGCCCAATGCCAAACCCTGTTATGCCAATGACCAAAAACGCTTCGCCGATCAGATACGGGCCTACCCCGAGATTATAGTAGACAGGATCGCTGGCCATAAGGAATCCTATGAAACCTACTAAAAACGCTGTGACGACCATCTCGATACTTCTCTTCAGATCGCCTGCTGTATTTCGCATTGTGTAGTTCAAGAAAAGCATGACTCCAACAAGAGTCACCATCGCGATTGATGCTGCCACAGTCTCCAGCGAAGCTCGAGGGAATACGATTGTCAGCAAAATATGAAACAATCCTGTAATGAAGAAAACATGTCGAGTATCGTATGGAAGAAGGGCTTCAATGGCGAAAAAGAAAGCACATAAGGCAAGGATTAGACCGATGTATCCAAATTTGGTGAAGTTCGTGTTTAGCGGCTCTGTGGTGATGTAGAAATCTGAGAATATAAACGCGCTCCGATTTACTACCATTCCGAGAAAGAAAGTCGCCCAGGCGAGCCGTATGTCTACAATCTGTCTGAACTCAAGCACATGCCACTGTCGGAGAAGGACAGCCCCCATTAGGATAGAGTAGAATGCAGCTGCGCTATCCAACACTAGACTGAGGTCTCTAACAATATCACCAGGTGGGAAAATTGGCATGTGTCACGCACCCCTTTTTTGCCAACTTCGAGTGTCTTTTCGAAGGTCACCTTTTTAGTGAAGCTAGGATGAACAGCTAGAAGACTGACGCAACAAGCTCATGAACTGAACTGAATTCGCGAAGACTCCCCTCGAATCTTTCAATAATGGGGCCAAAAATAATGTCGAACTTGTCTGTGAATTCCTGAACCTTGGACAGTAGAATGTGGTATGCTTTCCGAGAGATAAGCACCGAGGAAAAGCAACCGCCATGGGCAAACAGAATTTCATAATTGCCGATTGAAACGACGTTGAGTCCTTCTTCACTTCTAGTGATTTCCTGGAAGAGTGATTGAACACCAGAGATACCTGCAGCAGTGAGGACTTGATCAATATCCAAATCTTCTTCAAAGTGGTGGTGAAAGACAAGTAATCCGCCGTCTTGTATAATGTATAACTCGACTAATTGATGTCGCCAGTCAAGTTCGTCTAAGGCAGGTGACATAATCAGAGCATAGCCAAACAATATGAGTCCGATGACCATCAGACCTGCGCCTATCGTGTAGATTAATGCTCCCAGAACATTGTAGGAGAAATCACTCCTACCGAGGAACCCCACAAATCCTATCAGAAATCCTGCTACAATCTGCCCTATACTTCTTCTTACAGCCCCGCTGGTGTTATTGATGGAAAAAGTGAGGAATAGCATCACTCCTACCAGAGTAACAATTGAGATGAAGAGGGCAACAAACTCGATGTATTCTCTAGGGAAAACCAGAGTGAGTCCTGCAGAAGCCAAACCTGTGATGGAGAAGCCATGATGAAGTCGATATGGCAGCATTCGCTCGATTGTTGAGAAGAATGCTACCAATGCCAAGATTAGGCACATATAGCCAATCTTGACGAGAATAGTATTCATTGGCTCATCTATGAAATAGAAATCAGCAAGCATGAAGGCAGACGTGTTGCCGACCATTCCTATGAAGAAGAGACCCCATGCTAGTTTAACGTCCATTAGCTTTCGGAATGGACTTCGATACCACTGGCCTAGTAGGACTATGCCCAAGAGAAATGAATAGAATACTACTGCCCCGTCCAACAACAGAATGATATCACGAATAATGTCACCAGGTGCAAATAGTGGCAGCTGCAAAACACCCCTAGCTAGGTCCAGTCCATGGAGTCTTGTCGATTATGCTTAATAGTGATTCTTGGATGGAGAGCA
>JBHLQK010000245.1:0-4009 GCA_048884925.1 Candidatus Thorarchaeota archaeon | reverse complement strand
ATGAATACCTCCTCCTGTGCTCCGCTTATGATGCCTCGCATCTCCATCTTAATCTGGTCATCGCCCTCGACTGTATAGACATACTCCCTCCGCTCCAAATCCCTCTCGCTTTCAATGTTTTCAAGGGCTGTCTGAACCGCACAGCCTGACTGCTGTATTTTCTCGAGAAGAAATGGGATTGCTTCCTTGGGAGGATATGCCCGGAACTCGACGGGGTCACTTCCTAGGACCTTTCGGACTAGACCTCGATCTTCAAGAGAGTACAGGACATCGTATACCTTGCTCCGAGGAACTCCAGAGAGGTCTGCCACGCTTCTCGCAGTGCTTTGTCCCAAAGCCACTAGTGCCTTGTATGCCTTTGCCTCGTTGAGATTTAATCCAAGGCTCATCATGTCGGATATGATTGCATCACCTGTCAAAGCTGCACCCAAATATACGATTAACTCCCAATCTTTTCAATCCCTTGTCACTTTTGAGGTGACACTATTGATTATTTTCAGTTGTCTGACTCAAGAATCTCCTCAGCCTGAATGAGTCGATTCACTACTTCCTGCCCCTTATAGGTCAACGAAAGATATGGACTGCCCCTCCCTCCCCTGAGCTGATAAACCAAGCCCATCTCAGTCAAACACTTTTTGATTTCTGTAAATCTCTCTGGGCTTCCTTTGACCTCGGCAACCTTCGTCTGAAGATCCCGATCAAACCGGTCTCCCCAACTCAGTTCTTTCAATATAGCCCATACCTCTGCCTGAAGGAGAAATTCTAGGTTCAATCTATCCTCCCTAGACCAAAAACATTCGCAAGATATGAATCTCGCGCTGTAACACCTGATGTAACACGAATTTCATATCTCCATGATGATATGTATCAGATGGTGGTTAGGCTGCCTCTGATGATAGAAATCTCTCATCTCACCCATATCTATGGTGGAAGAATTAAAGCCCTGGACAACCTCTCTTTTAGAGTTGAACGAGGAGATGTTGTGGGCCTTTTGGGTCCAAATGGCGCAGGGAAATCAACAACTGTGAAGATGATCACTGGTATTCTACGACCCACACATGGCAGTGTAAAGGTTGGAGGATACGAGGTTTCAGAGAATCTAAACGAGGTTCGCAAACGCATTGGGTTCATGCCACAAGAAACTGCCCTATATCAGGACCTCACAGCACAGGAAGCGTTAGAGTACCATGCAGACCTGTATGGAGTGCCAAGGAATGAGGTGGCTGATAGAGTGGCATACATGCTGGAACTGGCAGGTCTCACTCATCGCAAGGATGACTTAGTCAAAACCTATTCTGGCGGGATGAAGCGCCGTCTTGCCTTGGTTCGCTCAATTCTCCATGATTCGGAGCTGCTGATCTTAGATGAGATGTCTCTTGGTGTGGATGTCCAGAGTCGCAACCTGATATGGAATCAGGTTCGTAAGATGAAGACTGAGGGACGAACAGTACTATTCTGCACAAACTATATGGACGAAGCCGAGGCCCTAGCAGATCGCGTCATTGTCATTGATAATGGAAGATTAGTCGCTGAGGGGACGCCCGCAAAACTGAAGCGCGAGCATGTGGGAGAGTACTTGATTGAAATACTGATAGAAGGATTGGAATCAGCTCATGATTCTAAGTGGTTGACTGATAAGGTCAATCTAGAAGTTGAGAAAATATCGGATCCATTGAATGGGGGGCCTCGTACAGCGTGGATTAAGAGTCAGACTGGTCACTCAGACCTTCCAAGAGTCATCGAAAAACTAACCGAACTGGGACTGAAGGTCAAGCAGGCGGCTCTAAGAGAGCCATCTCTTGGAGATGTCTTTCTTGCTATTACGGGTTCAAAGCTGAGGGACTAGGAATGCTGCGTGAGATACTTGCTGTGGCAAGAAAGGACCTAAAGCAAGCCAAGCGAGACCCTCGTTTCATTGCTCCAAGTCTGATTGTTCCCTTTATCTTGGCGCTAGTATACACAATCATGTGGACTCAAGTTGGTGGCGGAGAGTCCTTTGTCTGTGGACTGGTGGTGGAGGATCAATCATCTCAAGCCGATGAAATGGCTGATATTCTAGAGAACATGGTTTCAACAACGAACTTCACATGGTTCAAGATGACAAGATATGACTCCGAGTCAGCATCTCAGTTGTTTCAAAGGGGCGACCTAATCGCGTACATTCTCATCCCGGAAGGCTTTGGTGCAAATGTCACATCTGGCCTAAAATCCACTTTGACAATCTACATTGCAAATCTAAATGATGATGTCGTGAAGAACTATGTCCATAGAATCGAGGCGGGAATCCTTCTCTATAACCAGCGGGCGGCTTACCCAGACTTCAACCAATCGGATGCGAGAATTGCCCTAGAGGAAACGCTGAACCTGCAAGTAACTCCTTCAAACGTTTCATACATGTATGCAGTAGGAATCATCCTATCAATGATTGTCTGTTCAGTTGCTGGCCAAGCAATGGCAACTGCTGCTGATTTTGAAACGCAGGCCATTTATGATACGATGAACTCTCCAGCAAGCAGGCTGGCTATAGTAATTGGCCACACTGCTGCGGCTATTCCTCGCTCGATAGTCGTACTGACTATCACCATTCCTGCGCTCTTGTTGGGGACTGGAACATTGCCTGCAGGAAATTTAGCTGTACTTGGATTAATACTGCTGCTCACCATTCTGGCGTTGGTTCCGGTAGGAGAACTCATAGGCATAAGGACAAAGCAGAGAGAGCAGGCTATTCTCTTCTCGGTCTTATTTGCTGTAGTTGGATTTCTAGCCGGTGGTGGACTTGCTCCGATTGGGCTGATGCCAGCAGAGATGAGGGCAATCGTTCTGCTGCTGCCAACAACTCACTCCATTGCTATGTGGACTCGGGTCTTTTTCCAGGACACAATGCTTGGTCTGTTGTCGGGAGTTGTTTTTCTTCTGGCAGTCTGGATTGTGCTATCGTTGCTAGCTGCACAATTAATGAAACGGGAGGTTGAGCATGCATGAACATGTTCATCAGGGTCTTTCGAGCTGGTTTCATAAAGGAATTGAAGGTGTGGTTTCGCAACAAGAGAAGACTCGGTTTCGTTGTCATGTTTCCTCTTCTCTACTACTCTTCTTTTATGCTCCTCATGGGGGGAGTGTATGTAGGCCCGGGAGTCGATACTGCTCTAGTCATTGAGGAACAAAATCCTGGCATATATACGGATGCGCTGGTGCAGATACTTGGAGAGCGTGACACAATTCCACCAAACCTCCGACTTATTGAGATGAATGCAGAGACGGCTAACATTCTGTTTGAGAATGGTGAGATTCTCATCGTCATCACAATTCCTGACGGGTTCGAGCAAGCAGTCACAAGCAATGCATCCACAAGGATTCACCTACGAGTCAATAATGCGCACGAAGACATGACAAAGAATCTGCGAATGCCAGTGATTCGCAAGCTGGACATATTTTACCAGATTTACTTACCAGATGCCGCAGTTTCCGACTTCGAGGTCGAATTACTCAATGATTTCACTCCTCCCAGGCTCGCATATATGGCTTGGACAGTCATGATCTACGGGGTTGCCTTTGGGGGCCTGTTCCTATCAGGATCAGCAATAAGTCACGAATTCGAGCAAGAAACCTTAGACGAGCTACTGATGTCCAATCAATCGGTCCACGCCATATACATAGGGAAGATGCTTAGTGCCACCTTTCTGAGCTTTATCTCTGTTCCAGTAATATTACTCATGGGGTGGGGCTTCTATGGACTCTGGCCACAAGGAAACCTACTGGTTTTCTTTGCATTGACTTTGCCCCTATCCCTCTACTCGGCAGGACTGGGCGTCATCATCGGAGCCATTACGAGAAACTCTGTCTACATAGTGCCCCTATCTGCGCTAGGTGCCTTGTTTTATTGGATAGTAGGTGGTGGCATAGCTCCCCTTTCAATTGCAGGAATGGGATTCGGAGCGCTCAACGAGTATGTCCCGTTCTCTAATGTCTACCGCACAATGATTGAGATGTTTGTTCAAGGGACCTATAC
>JBHLQK010000244.1:0-4022 GCA_048884925.1 Candidatus Thorarchaeota archaeon | reverse complement strand
GTGTTTGGACTCGTACAGCTTGAGCTCTGGGAGTGGGTAGAGATTGCGATATTTGGAGTAGTATTGCTGCTAGTCGAAGAAGCAAGGAAACGAATCGCCAAGAGAATGGCCTAGAACGAATGCAATCTAATTTACCTAGAATGAAACCTTCCGGTAGACATCTGGCAATTGAATCCCGGTCTTGCCATGGAAAATATCACGTAGAAGATCAAAATGCTCGTCAAGGTCCTTCAATAGCTTCTCGAGTGCATGAGGCTCTATGTTTGGTTCGACGCTCCACATAGTCAAGTAGTTAGAAATCACACCGACTTCAACGCCGCCCTCTTCTAGGTCTCTATAAATTGTAATCTTTACGAGGAACTCCGCTTCAAACATGTCCAGGATATCCTGAATACTAAGGACAACCAAGTCCAAGAATCCCACTAGATCTTCCAACTGCTTATCATTGACCTCATCCTGGCGAAGTGACTCGGTTATCGTCTGAAGATTTGATGTTCTTTGCCTTAGAGTTTCGAACATCTTCATGAGTTTAGTGAACTCTTTCATGGAGGTTTCCAGAGCAGGGACCAGCTTATCGAAGAGGTTAACAAGCAATTTGCCTCGCGCGTTGTCTCGAATATTCTGTAGAGCCTCCAGTTTCCCAAGTGGGCCATCTAGATGCTCAATCTGAACAAGGGTATTGGTGACTGCTTGAATTGATTTGACCGAGTTGCGTTGGATTTTGGACCAGCGTTCAACGAAAGTATCCAAGCTGTCTCGAAGGTCCTCAAATGCCTCGAATTCGTCACCAGCCAAGTTTCAAGTCTCCATTTACGCCTTTGATTCAGGCTATATAACTTATTCTAAGAGGTTGATTTTTTCTCTCGTGTCTTTTTAGCGATGAGGGACAAGAAGATCTGCTCTAGTTATAATCCCACTAAGTCGACCTTGATTTTGCACTAGTATTGCTTGATGGATCTGAAACAGAGGAACAATATCGGTGATGGGAGTAGTCTCTGAAACTATGGGAGGAGATACAGGGGCCATGACAGCTTGCACAGACATTTGACTGAGATCATGGTGCAAGTCCTTGATAATGTCCTGTTCAGTAATCATACCCACAATGCTGTTACCCCTCAAAACTGGAATTTGGGAGTAACTATACTGATGCATTAAATCCACAGCTCTCGACGCAGGATCTCTGGCATCTACAGTTACTGGATTTGCAGCCATAATCTCAGAACACTTCATGTCATGAAAACGTCCTTGATAGCGGCGTTTGGCGATACTGCTTCTTAGATGCTCTCTTATTCTAGATACGATTGAAAGCTTCGGGTCGAGAGTCCCTCGCTCTATTCTAGCAATATACGCTTGAGAAATCCCCACTGCCTTTGCAAGCTCCGCTTGTGTGAGTCTTGCCTCAAGTCTCATCTGAATTAGCTCAGTAACTTCGCTAATGACCAGACTTCTCGAATTCATATCGCCCAAATTATAATAGCCTCAAAGTATATTACTATAGATTATTGAAAAGCTTTCTGTAATAACCACCAGTACTAAGAATGTGTATTCATGCTAACGCTTTTATGCGCTTTAGTTTGCGGCTGAGAAACAATAAGACATTGAGTTGAATTACAATGCAGATTGAAGTGACGCGTGGCGAAGGTACACCGGTAGCCCAGCGCAAAGTCGAAATCGTGGAGCGCAAGGGAAAGGGACATCCGGATACCCTTTGTGATAAAGCGGCAGAGGAACTCTCTGTTAGATTAAGTGAATATTATCTTGAAACCTTTGGGAGAGTCCAGCATCATAACGTGGACAAGGTGCTCCTTGTTGGAGGTCAATCCAATGCCCGATTTGGAGGCGGCGACGTCATTGAACCGATCTACCTTCTTCTTAGCGGCCGAGCCGTTGACGTGGTGGACAAAGACTACGAGCGTCAAGTCCCAGTCGGCAAGTTTGCGGTTGAACACACAAGAGAGTGGCTGAGTGGAGACCTTCCAAACTTAGATGTCAACTCAGACATTATCATCGACTATAAGATCAGAGCAGGAAGTACTGATCTTGTTGGCAACTTTGACATTGAGCAAGAAATGCCTCGTGCTAACGACACAAGTTTCGGCGTTGGCTATGCGCCCCTCTCTCCAACAGAACAGCTGGTTCTAGAGGCTGAACAGATGCTGAACCATGCTTATACCAAGAAGAAATGGCCTCAGATTGGAGAGGATGTGAAGATTATGGGGACAAGAATTGGCGATAGCATTCATCTGCAGGTTGCTGCGGCAATCATTTCCACCAAGACCAAAGATGCTAGCGAATATGCCAATGTCATGGAAGGCATACAGGGTCTGGTCGCAGACACTGCAACAAAGATCACAGATATTCCCGTTGAGGTAAGCGTGAACACGGCTGACAGTCCTGATGAGGGCTTGTTCTATCTGACAGTTACTGGTACATCTGCCGAGCACGGAGACGACGGTCAGGTTGGAAGAGGGAACAGAGCCAATGGTCTTATCACGCCCTATAGGCCTATGACCCTAGAGGCTGCAGCAGGAAAGAATCCTGTTTCCCATGTGGGAAAGACCTACAACGTTGCTGCTCGAGAGATTGTGGAGAAAGTTATTGCGGAGCATCCGGACCTAACCCAAGTCTACTGCTATATAGTCAGTCAGATTGGTGCACCAATCACTGAGCCAAAGGCAATCAATGTTGAGCTATTTGGCGATTGTGATATTGACAGCGTCAGAGGGTCAGTTCAAAGCATCTCTGATGAAGTTATTGCGAAGCTACCACGAGTTTGGGAAGGTTTTGTAAAGCGGCAATACCAGCTTTGGTAGAAGCTTGGCTGAGGTCCAATTCTGGACCTCTCGCCTGTTTCTTTTGGAAAACATCATTGCGTTCAGAGCTAGATCACCACATCACTCTGATCCGTCATACTTGATGAATGTCCCATTGTGGTACTCATCAAAAGCCACCTGAAGCTCCTCTTTAGTATTCATAACAATTGGCCCACGCCACGCAACAGGTTCACGAATTGGCTTTCCAGAAATCAACAAGAATCGCACATGTTTATCTTCCGTAGTTACAACGACCTCATCGCCATCTCCAAAAAGAATGACATTCTTGAGACCGCATATTTTTGTTTTATCTATGTCAAAAAATGCTTCGCCCTCAAAGACATAGGCAAACACATTGTGATCGGCATCTATTTTGTACCTGAATTGAGAGTTTGGATTTATAGTGACGTCGAGATATTCTGGATCAGTAATAATATCCTGGACGGGTCCCTTCACGCCATTTATCTCTCCTGCGATTATCTTCGCCTTTGCAGAATCACCTAGCGAAACCTCAGGTATATCATTACTCCTGATGTCACGATATCGCGGATTCATCATCTTGTCAGATGAGGGTAGGTTAGCCCATAGCTGAAATCCAGCCATCATTCCTTCTTGCCTCTTTGGCATCTCCTCATGTATGATTCCACTTCCAGCTGTCATCCACTGGACATCACCAGTTCCGATAACGCCCTTATTGCCAAGACTGTCCCCATGTTGCACCTCACCCTCAATCATGTATGTTATCGTTTCGATGCCGCGATGAGGGTGCCAAGGAAATCCTGCAAGGTAATCATCTGGGTTTCCAGAGCCAAAATCATCTAGTAGCAAGAAGGGATCAAAGAGAGGAACTTCATAGAACCCGAATGCTCTATTAAGACGCACTCCAGCTCCTTCCATGGTGGGTCTGCTCTTCCAAACTTTCTCAATTATTCGAACTTGTCCCATTAAGATAGCTCCTTTGATTAATCTCGTAACTATTGTTTAGATTACCTAAAAGGATTGAGTAATGACAATAGAAAATGAGTATTAGTACTCTACAATTCTAGGAAGCTAACTAGTTCTTCATTGGAGGTGAACTGATAGTAATTGCGCAATGCCTAAAGATGGGTCTTAGCTGATTTTCCAGACCTATCCTCGATGGTTTCGATAAAGGCGTGGATTTCCTCAGGACCAGCTTCATCTAATTCCTTTCCCTCACAATTCTTGAGC
>JBHLQK010000243.1:0-4032 GCA_048884925.1 Candidatus Thorarchaeota archaeon | reverse complement strand
TACATAGCTCTCGCAGCAGGTAGCACAATAGCTGGAAATATGCTCATCCTAGGAGCTGCAAGCAATGTGATAATCATCCAAAATGCAGAGAAGAGAGGCGAAACGATAACTTTCATCGAATTTGCCAAAATAGGCATTCCGCTTACACTATTGCAGATACTTGTTCTTGTGATCTTTTTAGCAGTCTAACGCAATCTAGAGAGGGAGCTTCTCTGCTAACTGATTATAGCTGCAGCCAACATGATGCCAGACATCACTCTTACCAGTAAAAATCATTAATACCTCTCCGGTGAAGAACAAATAGAAGCTCCCTAAAGCAAGCAAGAGTGGTAGGAATTCGATGAAGTCATTTCCCAAGGATGTGTTCTTCAGATTCAGCTGGCGGCCGTATCAAACGCGGGTATTGTCAGAACTTGAAGACCATATGGAGGATAGAAGACTGCATGTTGTTGCAGCACCTGCTTCCGGGAAAACCATTCTGGGATTGGAGGTAGCGCGTCGAATCAATGGTCCAACACTCGTCCTGGCTCCCACACTTGCTATTCGAGATCAATGGATTCAGCGTCTGACTGAGTTCTTCCTTCCCCAAGGGAGTCCCACACCTGATTGGATATCGTGGGACTTGAACAACCCGGGATTCTTTACCGTGAGCACATATCAAATGCTTCACTCAACCATGAAACAGGAAGATGAGCAGATTGATGCCGACAATGATGAGGATAACTCAGATGACAGCTATCTGAATGATCCAACATCTTTCTCTTCGAGAACCTACGAAGCTTCCTCATCACAAACATTCGTTTCATCAGATTTGATTGCCCTTCTGAATCAAAGCGAAATCAAGACCGTTATTCTGGATGAGGCACACCACTTGAGAACGAATTGGTGGAGGAGTCTCATATCATGTATAAACGGGCTGAAAGAACCTAGGATACTCGCCCTTACGGCTACGCCGCCCTATGACGTATCGGCAGCAGAATGGGACCGATATCACAGCTTGTGTGGTCCAGTTGATGCAGAGATATCAGTGCCTGAATTAGTTCTGGATGAGAATCTATGTCCACATCAGGATCTTGTTGTGTTTTCAACCCCCTCTGAAGTTGAGGGGTCTACAATAACCAGTTTCAGAGATGCCGTTAGGCGTTTCGTCAAAAGTCTACAAGAGAATGCTTCATTCACTGAGCGCATACAGAGTCATCCATGGCTTAGCCATACTGAATCCTATATTGATGAAATTCTAGAGGCACCGGACTTCTTTTCAAGCATGATTGTATATTTGGTCCATAGTGGTGTGGGTATACCTTCAGCAGCTCTACAGATAATTGCTGAAACTTGGGATGATGTTCCTGGATTCTCTTTGGAATGGCTTGAAATCTTGCTGACCAATTTACTCTATCCTAAAGCGCTACAGTCTTCAGAAATGGACTCCGATCTTGAAACCATTCGTGAAGAATTGAGAAGGATACGAGCTCTCGAGAGGAGAAAGGTAGTCCTTCGCAATCCTAGTTTCATTGTCAAGACGCTCAAGCATAGCATCTCAAAGATAAACAGTATCCTCGACATTACGAAAGTCGAGCACGAAACCTATGGTGCCTCTTTGAGGATGGTGATTCTTTCTGATTACATCAGGAAAGAATGCATGCCACCGTCCCAGAATGATTTTCCTCAGTTCGATAAAATTGGTGTTGTACCCGTTTTTGAGTCCATTAGACGAATGGAGCTAGACAATGCCAAATTGGGGATTCTGACAGGCTCTTTTGTTGTAATACCCAAAAACTCGGAGGGTATCTTCAGAGAAGTTGCAGCAGAGACCGGAATCTCTGGCAACGATATGGATCTTGTTCCCCTAGATCATGACAATCGGTATTGCAGTGTCAATGTGCTTATGGATGATAAGCATAAACTTGTTAGAGCAATGACCTCCCTCTTCTCCAAGGGAGGCGTCACCATTCTTGTGGGGACGAAATCCTTGCTTGGAGAGGGTTGGGACGCGCCCTCCATCAATTCTCTGGTTATCGCAAGTGTGGTTGGATCGTATATGCTTTCAAATCAAATGCGAGGGAGGGCCATTCGGAGCCAACGCGGAAATCCGGATAAGACTGCAAACATCTGGCATCTTGTGTGTATTGAACCCAACGAAATGGCGCCAGGTGCAGACTATGAAACAATGACCAGACGATTCAGAGCCTTCACCGGCGTATCATTCAAGGAACCAATCATCGAAAACGGGTTTGCAAGGCTCAGTGTAGGTCAAACCCCATTCTCCCATGCCGATCTGAAGATTGTCAATGATCGGATGTTCATGCGAGCAATGAATCGTGGAGCCATTCGTCAGGCTTGGACCACTGCACTGAAAGAAGAAGGACAGAATGTGAGATTGATTGAAGATGTCCAATTTTCCAGAGAACAGCTTCCGCAGAAGTTTGTATTTGCCGTTTCCGTTTCATACCTATTCAAGGAATTCAAGATTGCAGGATTGATTTTCCTTCTTGGCCTTCCAATCATAGCAGCATTAACGCTAAATCGTGCTCCGTTCTCTTTTATATTGAGGGTATTGTATAGTATTTCTATGGTTCTGCTGGTTGCAATCATCCTTTTCGCACTACCTGCCATCTCATCTTCACTAGGACATTCATCACCAAAAAGATGCCTGTATCAGGTCGGAAGTGCTCTTTTGGTGTCACTATGCCATGTTGGTGAAATAACCACTAATCCCGCGATTCTGTCAATTCACGTCGAGGAGAGTGATGATGGTTTTGTATTTAGTCATATTTCTGGATGTAATAGAAGAGAGAAGTCAATCTATCTTCAGTCACTGCAGGAGATCCTTAATCCAGTAGAAGATCCTCGATATCTGCTTGTGAAACGCACGATTCTCGGAGGAGTCATAGATCGAAAAGACTACTTTGCTGTGCCCAAGGTGCTTGGGCAACGAAGAAGCGAAGCTCTGTATTTTGCCAAAGTTTGGCGACATCATGTGGGAGGAATGGATTTGGTCTATACACGGACTAGGAGTGGACGCATTGAACTTCTAAAGGCACGCATCAAGTCTTACTCCTACGCCATCTCTCAACTAATCACACGCTGGAGATAGCTAAGCTCTGGGTTTTTTGCATTGATTGCAGATCAAGAATCACTGACAGCAGCTAAAATCCTACTCATGTTAGGACATGCCCCCTCTTCAGTACCGACTGCTTCAATGTGCTTTATCCTTCCGTCCTTGTTAATGAGAAAGATGACTCTCTTTCCATACCCCTCTTTTGGCACATAGCAGTCATACTTGAGTGTCACGCCGCCTAGCGGAAACTGGTCAGATAGCACATCAAATCCAAGGTTCTCTTCGGAAATCCAATTCCTATTCGTTTCTACTGATTCCATGTTTATTGCTAGAATTTCTGTTCCCAGCAAGCGAAGACTATCTCGATAGTCCGAGAAGAAAGAGAGATACTCCTTACATACACGGTCAAGTCGACCTGGATGAAAGACCAAAAGTGCATTGCTCCCTCTGAAATCCGACAATCGTACATGATTTCCGTCTTGATTGGGTAGTGAGAATTCTGGTGCCTCTTCGTCTATGTTCAAACACACACTTTGTTGCCTAAGTAGCACTGGTATCACATTCTCCAGATGTCAATTCTACTTCTTGCAAGACAACAATCTATTTAACTATTGTTAAATAATCAATGGTCTCTCCATACTCCAAGAATTCGCTTGCGCCATTCGTCATAGTGATGTGCTGAATGATTACTGCGGTGCCTCCGCTTCTTTTACTCCCTTCTTTTGTCTTCTATAGTACAGATATGGAATAATGGCGAATGCTATCGCGAGCAAGTAGAGGATGATTGGAATCCATAGGAATTCAAATCTCATTAGAATTGCAAGGCTTCTTCCATAGCCTCCGAATTCTGATGGCAGATACAACCAGACTAGAAAACCAAAGTAGATTACAGTAATCAACCATCTGTACTGCTTTTTGACATCGAGGGCATACATATACGTGAAGACGAACATGAAGGCAAATCCTGAGAAGAA
>JBHLQK010000242.1:0-4062 GCA_048884925.1 Candidatus Thorarchaeota archaeon | reverse complement strand
GATATCAAGTTCCTTTGGTATGAGGGATATCCTGCTGGAAAGACGCCTATAGACCATCCTTTTGTTGATGTAGTTCGGAGGGCTAATGCTAAAGTGTTCGATGATCTCAAGGTTCATCCAACCAGTCCTGGATCCGGTCCACTCTATATCTTCAAGAACCATGTGCCAATGGTTTCAATTGGCGTTTCAGACTATGACTCCAAAGGCCACTCACCGAACGAAAGCATCAAGATTGAGAATTTCAGGAAAGGGATGCTCAGACTTGTGCATTTGATTGATGAGATGGGACGATGGTAATGTCCTGTCAGTACAAATGGCAAGATACTACTCGCCCATTGCCCACATCTTTGAGTTCTGGCTCTTCCTTAGGGCACCTCTCAAAGGCTTTTGGACAACGTGGGTGGAAGTGGCATCCTGATGGAGGATTTATTGGACTTGGAATCTCTCCCTTGGGAATCGCTGCTGCCTTCTGGGCCATTGGATCTGGAACGGGTATTGCACTCATTAGCCCTTGGCTGTACGGATGAAGTGGTTCCTCATAGATTTGATCTCTGTCCGCAATCTCAATTATGCGACCGAGGTACATGATTGCGATATAGTCACAGACATATCTTGATGTAGCTAGATCATGGGAGATGAATAGATAGGTTAGATCCAACTCTCTCTTAAGATCCATCATCAGTTCAAGAATTTGGGCTTTGATTGAAACGTCTACCATTGCTACTGGCTCGTCGGTTACGATGAACTCGGGATTGAGAATTATTGCTCTACCAAATACTACTCTCTGTTTCTGGCCGCCGCTCAGCTGATGTGGCAGCCTGCCATAGAACGAATCGGCAGGAGAGAGTCCGACTCTTTCCAGAACTTCACGAGACCTTCCCTCCTGTTCATCCTTGTCACCAATCCCCTGAAGTTTGAGTGCATCACCTATTGCCTCTCCAATTGAGAGTCGCGGATTGAGTGAAGATGTAGGATCTTGGAAGGTAAATTGAAATCGTCTTTTCATTAATCTGAGCTCTTTGCCTTTCAGGGGCGCGATATCTTTTCCATCAAACAGAATCTCTCCTGCAGTGGGTGCTATTAATCTAACACAGAGTCTCCCCATTGTTGTCTTGCCTGAGCCACTTTCTCCAGCAAGCCCCAAGACTTCTCCTTTCTTCACATAGAATGATACATCATCCACTGCTCTCACATAGGTCTGCTTTCTCGATAATATCTGATCAACGAAGCCCTTCTGGACAGGGAAGTACTTCTTCACATTTTTGACTTCAACTAGCTTCAATCTTCATTCCTCCTCATATAGCCAGCAAGCTACTTTTCCTCCGTTCTTACTCTTGATCAGAGTTGGTTGCGTAGTCCTACAGATGTCCATTGCATGAGGACACCTTGGATTATACATGCAACCGGGAATGAAGTCTATAAGATCTGGTGGGGCACCAGGAATCCAGGTCAGCTTCTTCTCTGGCTTTGATACATCAGGAACGGCTTCAAGTAGAGCTTTTGTATAGGGGTGTTGTGGATTTCCAAATAGTGCTTCAGTTGTGGCATGCTCCATAATGCGTCCAGCATAGATGATTGCTATATCATCTGCAGTCTGGGCCAACACGCCCAGATTGTGTGTTATCAGGATCATTGTTAGATTAAATTTCTCCTTAAGCTCTGCCATTTGCTCCAAGATTTGAGCCTCAACAATCACATCAAGAGATGTTGTTGGTTCATCAGATATTAGCAGCCTAGGACGAAGCGCCAATCCCAATCCTATCATTACCCTCTGACGCATTCCGCCGCTAAACTGGTGTGGGTAGTCAGTTACTCGTTCAGGTAAAATGCCCAAGCCATCAAGAATCTCCTTCGCCCGGTCGAGAGCGGCTTCATCCTCGATGTCTTCATCATGAGCCTTCATAATCTGTATGAAGTGGTCACCAATATTGAGCATCGGATTGAGTGATGTCATGGGGTCTTGGAAAATATAGGCAATCATGCGACCTCGCAGAGCACGCATTTGATCTTCGTCAAGGTCCATGAGGTTGATCTCGCCCTTCGGAATATCTTTGGTTTTAGCTGGAACAGTTTCGTCTAGATTCAGGAAGATTTCACCTTCGATGATTTTTCCTGGATAGGGCACTAATCTCATAATTGCACGACCGAGTGTGCTCTTCCCGCATCCACTCTCGCCCGCTAGCCCAAGTGTCTTGTTCTCTTCCAGTGTGATGAACGCCTTGTCCAAAGCACGCGCTGTTCCTCGCCTTGTGGTATACTCCACAACCAAATTTTCAATTCTCAGAACATCAGTCAAATGCATCACTCCTGAAGTTTAGGCGTTAGTATTTCGTTCAAGCCATCTCCGGCGAGTGTAAAGCCTAGAGCAAGAATAACAACCATTAGTCCCGGGAAGCTGCTGACCCACCAGGCACCTACAATCATCTGATTGCGGCCATTTGTTAAGTCCCACCCCCAATCTGCAATGTCGACAGGGAGTCCTAGGCCTACGAAAGTCAATCCCGCCGCTGTCAGGACAGCATCTGCAAAATTGATGGACATTACGACCACAGCTGAAGGAAGCACGTTCGGGAGGATGTAGCGAAGCATGATGTCTCTGTCTCGGGCTCCCATAACAGCAGCAGCCTCAACATAGGGCAGCTCTCTAACAGTCAACACCTGACTTCGGACCACTCTAAAATAGGATGGGACATATACGACGGAAATAGAGATTGCCATGTTAATAGCTCCAGGGCCTAGCATGGCAGCAATAGCGATGGCAAGGACAAGCCCTGGGAATGCAAAGATACTATCCATAACCAATGAAATAATGCGATCTGTGAGTCCTCCCCTAAAGGACGCCAGAAGACCCACAGGCACTCCGATTGTGAAACAGACTGCCACTGAGATTCCAGCTACTTGGAGCATGGTAGCACCTCCAGCAATCACTCTACTCAACAAATCCTGTCCGAGGTCAGTCGTACCGAGAGGGAACTCTGATGAGGGCGGGTCAAGAATAGGCCCAACATTGATTGAGAAGGGGAGATATGGAGTGATGAATGGTGCAATGAAGGTCATATATACTATAGCAAATACAATTAGAAGACCAGAAATCGTCAGGATGCCAGCAGTCCCGCGTTCTCTTAGTTCTGGGTAGATGTCACGTATCATCAGTCCCGTAAAGGACAAGGTCAGTCCTCCACCCACCGTCGCTATCCAGAAAGCAAGTGAATCCAAAGGAAGGAAGACTAGACTAGCGGGGATCAGTATTAGGGCAACTACCACACACATGACGATGAAAAGAGCATATCCCCTTGCAGTTGTGAGAGTGCCGTCATCGATTTTCAGATCCTTGATGGCCAAGAAGATCATCATGCAAATCGTGACAGCGAAAGTAATGAGCACCACCTGTATGCCAATCTGACTAATTGACTGAGCTGCTAGAAGGAATAATCCCGCAAGGAGGACCAATGATCCTCCAACAACAATGATGAAGATAAGCCACCAAGTACGCGAACGCTTTTCAAAAGTCTCTCTCTTAGGACTGATTTGATAGAACACCCCGCTGACTATTTTTCTGTTTTGTACATTTTCCATAACTATACACCTCATAGTCGTATTCGCGGATCAAGATAGGCATACAATATGTCAACGAGGAGACTCACCAAGCTAACAAGAATTCCAAAGAAGACAACAGTGCCCTGAATTGCAGTGTAGTCTCTGTGGCCAATGCGCCCGACCAAGTATGTTCCGAGTCCGGGCCAGTTGAATGTAGTCTCGGTCAGAATGGCTCCAGCCAGAAGTATTGCGAATTGCAGCCCAATCATTGTTAAAATGGGCAAGAATGCATTCTTTAGAGCATAGCCATAGGTGACTGTGTTGTCTGAAAGACCTCTGGCTTCAGCTGCTACAACAAAATCCTGTCGAAGAGTTTCAAGCATGTTGGTTCTAGTAAGTCGGATGAAGACTCCACATAGAATCAGGCCAAGAGTGAGTGATGGTAGTATGAGGTATTTGAGAGAGGTGACGAACCCTACGATATTACCAGTGAGAAGACTATCGATAGTGTAAAGTCCAGTGATG
>JBHLQK010000241.1:0-4066 GCA_048884925.1 Candidatus Thorarchaeota archaeon | reverse complement strand
ACTGCAGCAACATCCTTCTATCTTCTCGTTGGAGCGATTTCGACAAATCTGGATGTTTCAGGCTTTGAACTTCCAGATGAGCTGTACTTTAATCAGACCTACACCTTTAGCCTGTTCTACTCATATGGTGATTCAGAAGGGATAGAAGGAGCAACGGTGAATATAACATACAATCCAGTTGCCAAAATTGATTGGGCAGACTCTGGAAATGGACTATATCAGTTTTCAATTAGAGTTCCTTCTGTTGGGTCGTATGCAATCTACTTGAGGTTTCAGCAATACGGCTATGCCTTTGCGGATACTTCGTTTACATTTCATGTCTTAGAGATACCTACGACAATCATTGCCAATGATTTAGATGAGTCATACTACGAAAGCCGTACATATGACTTCGCACTCTTCTATAATTCAAGCCTCGAGAATGGAATTCTTGGTGCAGAGCTCACTCCAACAAGCTCCATAAGGGACTTCTATAGACTCACCGGGTCGAGCAACGGCTGGTATAATTTCTCACTGACCCCAATCGAAGGAGATTGGAACGTAACCCTATGGCTGACTAAGAATGGATATCAAGAACAAGAGTTCTCATTCTCTTTCCATGTTGTCAAGATACCTATATTTCTCTCACCTAACTACTCCCTGAATCAGACTTACACAAGACTGGAAGGCTCAATCCTATATCTTGAACTATCACCAATTGCAGCTGATACAACTTTGCCAGTATCTGACGCAACTGTGGAATTTGCTATCTTTAATGCAAATGATAATGGGTATGGATTGATTAGCCAAGGCAGCTTTATTGAAACATTAGGCGTGTATTCAGTCAATATTACTGTGCCTGAACATGGGCTGTATCTTATTCAAATCACAATTTCTAGGAGTCACTATCAAACATTGCAGCAGGAGATAGTGCTCAGTGCAGAACCTGATCCTGCGTCGTTAATTGCAGGAACTTTCGCCGCAAGTCTCTTTGGCGCATTGGTTCTTTTGGCTATTATTTCTGTTACAATGATCAGTCGTAGATTATATACTACGACGAGTACGAAAAGGAATCTCGAGCTACTCGCATTGAAGGGTCGCCTCGAGGATGCTAGGAATGTGATTGGCCTTCTCATTATACATCGAAAGGTCGGGCTTCCAGTCTACTCCCGAATCATTAAGGGTGGTTTTGAAGAGTCAATGCTAAGCTCATTTATTGCAGCGATTTCTCAATTCAGAGCCGAGTTCTCTTGGGATGAACCAATCTGGGCAGCCATTCCAATAACTGAAGTCATCACAGCGGTACAGACTGAGGTTCTAATATGTGCCCTTATCACTGTGGAATCATCTTCTGTAAGGCAAAAGGGGCAATTGGAGGCATTTGGAAGGGAAGTCGGGGGTCTCTATGACCATGAAGATGATACCCTAAGGGCAATGTTTCATACTCCCGAACTATCTGAAGCTTTTGCTCGGACATTTGATCCAATTTTCGACAGCTACTTCGAGGGAGCTTTGATGGCAAGGTATGTAGGAGTAAAGAAGAACATTCCATCAGACTTGAAACCAGTGGCTGAGGTCATGTCCTCATTGAACATCGACCACGGAGTGACTCTTGAGGCCATCATCAAGGGACTGGTGATAAATGGGTACGGCGAGAGAAGTGCTTACAAGCTTGCCCTAGATGCCATTGATGGGAACTATCTTATCGCAGGTGAGAGAAAATTACCCCCGCCAGGAGACCTTCTCTAGGTAATTGGATTCCTTATTGAAATCAATCAGGAATATTTGGAGAACCTTGGGTGTTTTTCCTTTGTGGAAAACAGCTATTATCGATTTGATGCCAGCTTTCGGAATTGCATTTATCAGTTCATGCCTCCATTGTGTACTTAGGTATGTATTTGAATGAGTGAGTTTGTTATTCGATATTTCAGCCCCCATGGTCGTCAAGAGGAAGGCAAATTCAGGTGTGATGCCTCTCGAATAGAGCTTTCTATGAGGGCGGCAATTAGTATCGATCTTGCTCCACTCCAGGACTGTGATAAGCTGGAGAGATTAGATCTCTCTCATAATTTCCTTGAATCGATAGACTTGGATGCATTAAAGGATAAAGAGGCACTTCGAGTAATTCGCCTCCAAGATAACAGGCTCTTGGACTTGGATTTATGGCCTCTAAATAAATGCCTGAATTTGGCTGAGATTGAACTAACAGACAATAGGCTAAGGACTCTGGATGTCACTCCAATTTTCACATGCGAACTCATGCGCACCGATTCTAGCGTTGTGCTTACCGCAGACAGTGTTCTCAGACACATTCTCACGCCTTCAAAAATCATGGCGCAATTTCAATCAGTCAGGACCGACAAAACAGCTTGGACGGCCACTCCAGTCGTCATATGGAATGATTATGATGTTATTGTAGAGAAGCTCGGATGGCCTCTGGTACTGGAGCGTATCAAATCAGTGCTATCAAAGATACCGAAAATCGATTGGTTTGACGCGCAAAAGGGCTTGCTAGAGTCTCTCAATATGGCAGAGCTGTCGGGATTGGATGCTGATCCAAAGGAGATTCTAATGGATGTTTCTGCAGAAGATAGTTTCGAATCTTCAAGAGAGCGAATCTACGACCGAGTGGTCGAGCTTCTGGCTGATCAAGTAGAGCGTGGCGGCCCTACTCTCTTCCTCGATGTTTCAAAGATGCGGGACACACGAGCTTCTAGATTGATTCCTACAATAGTTAGACAGAGGAAAATGGAACTCGAGGATTTGAAGGTGCAGACGCTTCGCGGAACTGCATTCCTCCATTCGCTCTGGATGACATCTTATGGATTTGATATGCTGAGTGCCCTTGATTGTGGCTTGACTGTGAACTCTGAGAGCATAAAGCAGATTAAAGAGGCATTCGACGAAGCTGGTTTCACTTTAGCTATGGAGCGAGTGAATTCAGTAGTCCATCCAAACTGGAATAAAACCTCTCGCAGCTTTAGACGCTTCATCTTCAGACTTGCCAGGTCTCACACAGGCAGGAACATGTAAGGTCTGCTCTCACGATGCTTCCAACGCGTACACATATGCTAGTGACAGATTACAGTTGTATCTGAGCTGGGTTTTTGTGTGTGGCGATATAGTCTGTGGAGAAGACTCTGCTTCAAGTGCAGTTATCATGAGTACTACTTCACAACATAGATGTAAGCACGAGCTAGAGCTTCTGTGGATTGGACCTTTGCCAGTATCATTTTCTTGCGTACAGATTCCTTCTTGTTATTCTTCGCTATTGCCATTTTTCTTCAGCATATTGTATGGCTGGTCACACGATATACCAATTCTGAGAATAACTGGTCAAATCTTTGGTCACGATGTGACCATATCTTCTCAATTCGAGATGTCTTACCGTTTCCGACAGACTCAATTGCAGAACGAAGATAACTTTCCACAGCTTGGGAGTGGCGATATGGTGAGTAGAGAGACCTTCAAAGATCCGCTTGTTAGGGTGAGGGTTTCAAGAGTCAGATTCCCAAAGATGTGTCCAGTTTGCGGAGTAGAGGCAACTCAGACGAACCAAGTAGTATCCACGCCCAAAAAGACTCAGTATCTGTCACGGGGTCCAATGACTCCCTATGAAATGAGGCGAATACGGGCTCCATTGCCTGAGGTCAAGACATTTCATGTTTACGTTTGTGATAACCATAGTCTTGACGATGGAGGTATTATGAGGTTGAGAGCGGCCTCAACTTTCTATGCTTCATTAGCTCTTTGTTTGCTGGTCTTTGCCATAATGGTGATAGGAAATGATATCCGTCTTGGTCGCGCACTCACTCTATGGACTGGTCTATTCTTTATATTCGTGGGAGCTTCGATGATTCTGGCTTTCTTGGCATTCAGGCCATTCGGACTAGAAGCCGCTTTCAGGATTATTGGATTTGATTATGACTTACGACACGTTTGGTTCCAGTTGGAGAATCCTTTGTATAGGGATGCCATGTTTCATTTGAATGCCATGGATGCTGAACTTGTTTCATGGATTGTGAAAGGATAGGCTACTGTAAGCGTAGGAACTATGCTGCCTCTCTGTTTTCCCGAGTTTCGTAAT
>JBHLQK010000240.1:0-4103 GCA_048884925.1 Candidatus Thorarchaeota archaeon | reverse complement strand
GGTAAACAAACAGGATCGAAGAGTGCTTCAAGAAGCCCCGTGGGTTGGTCGTATCTGGAATAAGATGAGAGGTGGCAAGGTCAAATTTGGAGTTAGTACCTATCCAATGCTGGGAAAGCAGACTTCAATCGATCTTAAAAGATTCACTCTAGGGCTTGACGAGTGGACCAAGAAAAGCATTCTACAACTCGGAGCAAAGAAGGCGGTATATTATGCTTACGAAGGTCCGGATAAGAGAGATGCTAGCAGACCCAATGTTGCACTATGGCCCCAGAGCATTGGCCGACACGGCCTTTTGAGTCCACCAAATGCAGAATTGCTGGCTCTTCTGATGGAGACCACGCTATACATTGCAAAGACCATTGCAGTCTACGACTCGACACTGCAGCGGTATAGGGATGAAACTAGGCCTTTCATGTCGGCAGAGATCAGTACAAGCCCCAAAATCTGCAGAACGCTCTTGACGTTATCTGGAGCACGACCTGGCGACACTGTGTTGGACCCATTTTGTGGCACTGGAACTTTGTTGATGGAGGCAGCAATGCTAGGCATGAAGTGTATAGGTATCGACATTGAGCAGTCAATGGTTCAGGGTGCAGGTCAGAATTTGAAGTGGCTTGGATCAGGCATTGGGGAATGGATTGACTTCAAGCTCATTAAGGGAGATGCACGTAATGCATCAAAGATAATTGAGGGACAAGTAGACGCTGTGGCATTTGAACCACACCTTGGGCCCACGTACTCTGAGCGCCCAAGCTACGAGGATGCAACTGCCAGTATAGATGAGCTTACGACGTTATATCGAGAAGTGCTTGAGAGTCTTGAGTCATGCCTCCGACCCGGTGGTAGAATCGCGATGACCTTGCCGGTAGTGAATACTACGGGGAAGCAGGTTTCTGTAGACCTCTCATCCATGATGGAGGGAACAGGATTCTTGGTCTTCAAGCTGCTTCCTAAAGATGCCTTTCTTGAATCAGCTCCGAAGCATAAGCAGCTACAAATGATCCCTGAACGCAGTACTCTACCTGAAAGAAAGAGAGGGCAGATTGTAGAACGAAATGTTGTGATGCTAGGCAAGGCTTAGAATAGATGTCGGATCACATCATCCAAGATTGCATATGTTTGAAGACGCTCAACATCTGACTTCACATACGGCATTGCATGTTTGAAAAGCATTGTCTGGTAAACCTTCTTTGAAACGGTTTCCTGAACTACTTGACTCAGCATTTTTAGTATCTCTTCCAGAGCGACTCTCAGCTCCTTATAGGGAGCAATATTGACATCAATATTCAAGACATCAATAACCGAAGAGTCGACTGTGACAACATCAAGAAAATCATAGAATTCTTTGATAGGCTTCAACGACTGCCTTATGCGTCTAACTAGAGCCCGGCGTGTTTCCAAGTCAGTCCTCACTCGCATGATTGCTCTGAAAAGGTGACTGTAGACTGCCAGACAATCCATTGATTTTCCAGCCACAAGGCTTTCGTCAGTGACCTCATATTGACTTACGAGTTCATCAATGAAACTCCCAAACTTACTGAACTGGCCAGGTCTTCCATGCCACTGTTTCAGCATCATTTCAATGTCTTTGTCAGCGGGAATCTGATTCTTCATGAATTCATTGAGGGCATACTCAAGGATAAAGCGCATATGTCTGATCCGAGCACTCTTGGAAACAACCATGACAAAGAGAAGGTAGTCGTTTGCCTCCCAGATGTAGCGATTTGTATCTGTATCGATAGTCTTGAGCTCCTCTTGTGCCGCTTTATCTATGAATGTGTGAGTCGCTGATAGAAACGGAGCAATCAGATCCATGTCGATCTCGATATTGGCATAGGCTCTGCTGACAAGGTTTCTACCACTACCTCGCTCAATCAGCCATACGCCTTGAACCGATCTCTTGTTTGACATGGTCGACTCAAGCATCCGCTTAAGCAATCTCAACGCTTGGAAATAAGCCTATGTCGGACGTGAATAATACATTAAAAAGAACAAAAGGACAGGGTGTTGGACCCTGTCCATTCCTCTGCCTTCCAACTCTTTGACTGCGTTCTCTGCTAGGTTGTTGAAATCCCCAGCTTCTCGACCATTTCCTTGTATCGGTTTCTGACCGTCACTTCAGTCACTCGCGCCGTGCGAGCAATCTCAAGCTGGGTCCGGCGTTGACCCGTGAGAATACTGGCAACATATATCGCTGCAGCCGCCATTCCCTTCGGGTCTTTGCCAATGGTGAGTCGTTCCTCACGGGCCATCTCAAGAATATCTATAGCTTTCTTCTTGGCATCGCCTTCGAGTCCTAACTCAGTTCCAAATCGATGCACAAATTCCACAGGATTGCTGTGAGGAATCTTGAGGTTCAGATACCTGAGAATCAATCTGACGCACAGACTGAGTTCCTTTCTAGTGATATGTATCTGATCACAGACTTCCTCTAGAGGTCTGGGAACTTGATGCACCCTGCATGCAAGGTATAGTGAAGCTGCAATCATCCCCAGTATCGTACGCCCTCTTGTGAGACGCTTGCGCAGTGCCTTTCGATATATCACTGCTGAGGTCTCTCTTATCGAATAGGGGATGCTCAGCTGAGAGCTGATTCTATGAAGTTCTGTCATAGCAACTGCAAGGTTACGTTTGTCAGAAGAGTGCACTTTGGTGCGTATCTGCCACTTACGTAGTCTATGTATCTGAGCTCGTCTGGTAGAAGTCAATTTCCTTCCTGAAGCGTCGACATTCTGACGACCAATAATTGTCGTAAGTCCTTGGTCGAACTTGCTCCAATCAGTTGGCCCGCCCACCCGCTGACGAGAGTTCTGCTCATCAGCTGTAAATGCACGCCACTCCGGGCCCATGTCAATGGACCTGTCAGAAAGAACTAGCCCACAATTAGAACAGGTTACCTCTCCCCTCGTACTATCAATAAAGACTTCATCAGATGTACAAGTAGAACAGACGTATCTAGCCGCACCAGCTTTGCTTTCTCCGGATCTCTTAGTCTTCGCGTGTTTGCTGGCCAGTGCAATCATCTCCATGCAAACCCTATCGGGGGCATAGGGTTGCCGTCAGAGCAATTGTTGATACCTGTGCTGTGTGCCCAATCATGGCGGTGAGAGAGCACATGTCGGGACGCGGATATTCTCAGAGAGAACACCTATGCGCAGATAATAAATCATTATAAACTCTTTGTACGTTTTCATCGATTATTAGTTGTATAATTGAATAAATTATAGGCAAGTTTGGCTGTTGAAACATCAAAGACAAGTTATCATAGTGCATAGAACTCCCTTGAAATAGCGTTTAGTTTATGTGTCAACGCCGGGCATCTATGACACACTCAAGATGTGAACAGCTTTGACAGATGGCAAGACCATTGAGAATCCATGGAATTATGTGATGAGCAGAGTTGCAAACATTCTAGCTGATTCTGCATCTGTGGACCTTGCGACAATTTTAGAAAACCTCGAAGTCCCGCCAGACCCCAAGCTGGGAGATGTCGCCACAACAATTTCCTTTCGACTAGCAAAAGAAAGGAAAGAGAATCCTACGAAAATAGCTTTGGATATCTCAAAGAAACTTGATATTGCCATCAAGAAGGAACCATTGGTAGATAGAGCTGAGGTCAAAGGCCCGTATATTAACCTCTTCCTTTCGAAGGGACACCTTGCAGAAATTGTTGTAAAAGAAGTCTTACAGTCGAATGGTGACTACGGTACATCCAGCGAGTTCAAGGGACTTCGAGCCCTCATGGAGTATCCTGCAGTCAACCCGTCTAAACCATGGCATATAGGCCATACAAGAAATGCCGTGCTGGGGGATGCTTTGGGGAATGTCCTTGAGACTGCGGGATATGATGTGATTAGAACTGACTACATCAATGACCTCGGACTGCAGATTGCACAGCTCGTGTGGAAGCTCATGAAGGACAAGCCAATTGCTGGTGATGAGAAATATGACCATTTCTTGGGCCATCTGTATGTGCAAGTACAGAAGGATTTCGAGGAAGACAAGAACATAGAGAAAGAGATACGCGAGGTGGCTCAGGACTTGGAGCGTCCTGAGTCCGATGCGGCCAAACTCAGCGACGAGATGGTGACCAAGTGTGT
>JBHLQK010000239.1:0-4150 GCA_048884925.1 Candidatus Thorarchaeota archaeon | reverse complement strand
GGCCTCACGGATTCAGGTGATTTCCCTATGAGCCCATCTTCTCTATATCCGGTGCACAACGGTTCATTTGATGCAGTACTCTTTCAAATATCGAAGAACGGGACTACCTTATTGTACTCCACATTCTTTGGCGGAACTGACGATGACCGCGGCTACGAAGTACTTGTTGACTCTTCGGACGATGTATGGGTAGCAGGAACAACTGATTCATTTGCATTTCCTGTCACAGTCGACGCGTACAAGAATACGAAATCCGGTGGCCGTGACATATACCTGCTCAAAATTGCTGGTGATGGAAGCACACTGCTTTATTCTACCTACTTTGGCGGCACAAGCCAGGATGATGTAATGTCTATCACGTTTGACAGCTTTGGTAACATCTGGGGAACAGGTTCTACTTCTGGCACCTTTCCTACGACACCTAATGCCTATGACACCTCCTATGGGGGAAGTTACGACTGTGTCATCTTCCAGTTTGCTCAGAACGGGAGCACTCTGCTTTACTCGACGTATCTCGGCGGTTCAGGTCAGGACTACGGGCGGTCCATAATGGTTGCTGGAAACAATGCCGTCTGGATCTCCGGAGATACAGGCACCGACACATTTCCCACGACGCCTGATGCCTTCAATGAGTCGCTTAGTGGAAGTCGTGATGCCTTTCTCCTATCACTTGCACCGAATGGTACCGACCTCTACTACTCAACCTTCCTCGGAGGGTCTGATATTGAGGTATTCTCGTCCCTAGCCTTGAGCCCTTATGGGCGTGTGTGGGTTGCTGGCCAAACACGGTCCACCGACTTTCCAACTACCGAGGACGCATTCAACAGGAGTGCAAGCGGCTTTGACGACTTGTTCATGACCTCCTTCATTGTCTATTCAGCACCAGACCCACCTGTGAATCTATCAGCCATGGAATCTGTCGAACAGAATGTGATTCTGCTCTGGGAGGAACCAGAGCACTATGGTAACTCCGATGTGAATTCCTACCGGGTGTATAGAAACACCACCGCTGGCGAGTTTGATATCATGCTTGGAGGCACAACCTACGAGTATTTCGTGGACACAAGTGCACTTCCTGACATCACCTATCACTATGTTGTGACTGCGGTTAACAGCTATGGAGAGAGCTTCGCTTCGAATGAAGTCAACATCACAATGGTCACACCGACATACCGGCCGGACGCGCCATTTAATCTGAATGCAATGGTCATGGAGGACAATGTCTTACTCAACTGGTCAGCTCCGCTCTATGATGGTGGATCTTCAGTATCAACATATCACATATACCGAAGAGCCTTCAATGATGCCTACAGTGAACTGACCTCCGTGTCCAATACTTTCTTCAACGACTCCGTCGCAACCGAAGGTGTTCTCTATTATTATAAGGTGACGGCCGAAAACGCAGTAGGGGAGAGCGAGGCCTCAGCTGAAGTCACTGCCAAGATTCCTGATACAACGTCGCCCACAATCAATCACCCTAACGACATCGAATATACTGAAGGAGTCCTGGGTCATAGCATCAGTTGGACACCAGCCGACACGAATCCGGCCTCGTTCTACATCACAAGAAACAGCATTATGTTGATCTCTGGAGCGTGGCTTGGCGATGATATCACTTTGAATGTTGACCTTCTTCCCGAGGGGACCTATGCATTCAACTGCACGGTCATGGATGAAGCTGGAAATGCAGCAAGTGATGTGGTTGTGGTTATTGTTGAAGCAGGACCGCAGCCGACAACGACAACAACCACCCCAATCGGTGACTCTGCTCTGACCGTATTGATTTTGGCAGGAAGTGTTACCGGAGTTGTCTTGGTAGTCAGTCTACTTGCAATTCGGAAGGAGATTGGCAGATAGTCTGGTCTGTCAATCTTTCTCGCAGTATAGATTTCGTCACGAAGATGGAAGACCATGGCTCTCTTCTAAGAGTTCAATGAGTCGTGTTACAAAACGGACAGCTGGGAAAGTGAATCAGAACGAGAAATGACTTGCGCTGAAAACAGAGTTCATAGTATAATAATCCAATATACAAATTGAGATTGCAGGAAATAGGCGCGGAGGCATAGATATGGAAGACAATCGTGGACTTCGTCTTGCGTTGGGACTGTCGATATTATTCGCAATTGCATTGACTTACCTGACACTTGAGATATATTATCAGATCAACATTATTCTGGAGGAAATAATACCCGACCATGGCGTCGGCGAAGCAGCAGCAGTCGCTGAGATAACAGAATCCTTGAGACCCATTGGATACGTTGCGCTCACGCTAACTTTGGCACTTATTCTCGTAGGATTCATCCTAAAGAAACAGAAAGCAGTTCTAGCAGGCTCAATCGCATTATACCTGCCTGTCTTCGGACACTTCGCACTCACAATGTTCTTTCTTGCAGGCATCGGGGTGGTCAGAATTCTATGGCTTCCTATCTTTGATGTATCGCAGAGGCTCTTTGATCTAGGTGCTATCGTCTATCTGCCGATTCTTGCTGTGTTTTTGGCACAACGCGTCGTCGGGTTAATTCCATTTCTATTCCTTTTGCCTTCCATAATACAGGGAATAGGATTCATGATATTTCTCCTGAGCGTTATGAGTTGGTTCCAGGGAAGATTCAAAGACGTACGAATAGTTGATTTCTGGGCATATCGTTACTCTAGGCATCCTCAATACTTGGGTTTCATAATTTGGAGCTATGGCCTTCTGATCTACGCCTTGGTGGCACCAATTCCTTTTGGAGGCATCTACTTCGTGCCAAGTCTACCTTGGCTTCTCTCAATCATGTTAATTGTGGGTGTAGCGCTGTATGAAGAAAATCAAATGATTCAGAAGAATGATGAACAATACCTAGAATATCGCACAAAGACTCCTTTTCTAATGCCACTTCCTCGCAGCATATCCAACTTGATGAGCGCCCCAGTCAGGGTTCTCTTTAAGAAGGACTGGCCAGAGAATGGGAAAGAAATAGCGATTACAGTGATTCTATATTCGGTGATACTCATGCTTCTTTCAGTGCTCGTGGAGCCACTTGTTCCTCTTTGACGTTAGAAACGTCAGATTCATGGCGCATACTGACCCTCTATGGCGTCGATGCCAGCCTCAATAGTTCTCCAAGCATCCTTCCACAAGTACAGCGACAAGAACATATTCGCACCAATAGATACGAGTCCCCATATCACAGGATCGCTTGTTAGAAGGTAATCAAGACTTGGTGACATAATAGCTTGAAACATCACATAGATGACTAACCCCGCTACTACGAGCGCAGCTAGGACCATGATAGAGGTTGGTTTACGCAAGATGCCCACAAAGCTAACCAATCCATCCTCTTCAGAGGGTTCACTGACTTCCAATTGAGATACAATCCAAGGTATGTATGCCCCGAAGCATCCATAATATGTCAGAGCAGCAGCAGCAATTAGAATGAATGTGGCGAAGTCTGGCACATAGTAATTAGCCACAATGAAAGGAGCGAAGATCTGCTCCAAGCTACTTCTGAACAGAATCATGATTATCTCGAACAACAGGTTCATTATTAGAATAAGCGAAATACCGATGGCAAGACTTCCGCTGATGGTGCTTCTCAATCTATTGAGATTAGTCTGAAGCTTCAACACGGATATGTCCTCTCTTCTCACCGGGAATAGGGCTGCTGGGAGTACTAGTACAGCATTGAACAAGGAAAATGAAAGCAATAGCATATACGGGTTGAGTCTGGAAAAAGCTACAGCTAGCCAGCCCATGAATAGCATGATAATCATGACAACCTGTAGGAGTCCAATAATCACGATTCGACTCGATCGAATCAACAAGAAGACATGAGCCACGCTTGACCGCAATCCTTTGACCTCTCGACCGGATGGTATAGATTCTGATATGACAAAAGCATTTCAAATGACCCGTTGCTTGCTTTGTTCAACCGAAACCAGATATCCTTCATCAAGCTCAGTAAAAAGACTGTCTAATCCAAGGAGACCTGTGTACCTGAACACTTCCGATGCTGGTAAGAGAAACAGATGATGTTTCTCACTCATAGCTTTTAGACGAAAAAATGAGAGGCCACAGGTTTTGAAAGCCCGGTGTTTGAAATATGCGCAGAGGCTGAAAATGCAGTACCTTGGCGCTACTAGCTCCCCTTTGACGTAAGAATCTATA
>JBHLQK010000238.1:0-4164 GCA_048884925.1 Candidatus Thorarchaeota archaeon | reverse complement strand
ATTGAAGCATGTCCTTAGAACCGCATGCATGAGAGCTCCTCTTATTTGATCAATGTCCGGAATCCCTACAATTACTTCTCCACAGATTTGTATCGTCGGAAGTCCTATGGGACCAGCAGTTGCAGGATTGACTCTTTCAGCATCAACCAGGGCTATAGATTCAAATGGTAAACTGAAGTCAGTTACGACCTCCTTTAAGATCTCCCAGGCTACATCACAGAAGAAGCAACTATCTCCAGTGTAAAGCGTTATGCAGCCAGTCTTTCCACATGGCGTCTTGCAATCTGCGAAATCGTATATGGGTTGATGAGTCCAGACAGTCATTGCAAGAACCACAGTAGTTATCGAGTATATAGGCGATTGTAGTAAAACTGCCCAGTATTAATCATGCGAGATTCGGCGTCTAGCTAAATTCTAGTTGAGGTTCCAATAACGATTACGATTTTTTAGAAACCCTTATCAGACAAAGATTTGCAGGCGTCCCAGCATTCCCGCGTCAACTTAACAAACGGTCAAATCAATCATGTCAGCAAGTTTTGTCAAGAGCACTCATTAGGTCATGGAGCAAATCGTTTTTGTCCTCAATTCCTACAGACAGTCGGATTGTCGATTCGGATATGCCCATCTCCGAAAGAACATCTACATCCAGCCCATAGTGAGTAGTTAAGGCCGGGATGCTCGCCAAGCTCTCCACACCACCAAGTGACACTGCATTCAGGAATATATCCAACGAATCAACGAAGGTCTTGGCAGCCTCAAGATCGCAGTCCAGCTCAATAGAGAGCATACCACCAAATCCACGCATCTGCTTCTTTGCTACCGGATGATTTGGATGACTTCGAAGCCCAGGATAGTGCACCCTTCTTACTCTCGAGTCCTCTTCCATTTTTTCCGCCAAGTGCATTGCATTGGAATTATGTTGTTCAACGCGGACGGACAGGGTCTTGATACCCCTGTCCAGTAGGAATGCGGCAAATGGGTCCATAGTACCACCTAGGAGCTTTGCTGCACTACGAATCTTAGCCATGACCTCATGGGAGCCAGAGATGGTTCCAGCAATTATGTCACTATGACCTCCCAGGTATTTTGTTGCACTATGCATAACCAAATCGATACCGAGGTCGTGGGGTTTCTGGTTGATGGGTGTGCCAAAAGTGCTGTCAATCATGCTGATTGTTCCAATGGCTCTGGCTGCATCTGCGACTTTCTCAATGTCAACCACCCTAAGCGTCGGGTTCGTGGGCGTTTCAAAGAAGCAAAGCCTGTACTTTCCTGCTGAGGCCATGACATGGTCATGGAAATCATCTGTGCCAGCATAATCGACCTGAACACCATATTTAGGAAGGACCTCATCAAAGAAGTGAACTGTGCCTCCATAGATTGACTCGCTAGCCAGAATGCGCTCACCGCCCTTCACCAAACCTATGATAGCTGTTGATATAGCAGCCATGCCTGAGGAAAGCGCCAGAGTGTCTTCTGTTCCTTCAAGCGAACTGATCTTTGCTTCGACATTGTGAGTCGTCGGATTGCTCCAGCGAGTATACACATGCTTTCCAGACTTACCAGTCACAGAATCAAGCATATCCGTTTGGTCTTCAAAAACGAATGTTGAAGTCTGAACAATAGGCACAACTGCTGCCCCTGATTTCTGTGCTTCTGTGCCCTGAACGCACAACGTTGAAGGGCTTCGCTTCTTGTTATCTGTCATTTTCACTCCCAACTAATCCTATGGACAAGAACATTGATTGTATGGAAGGGTATGCCCACTTATAGATGAGTGGAAATGGTCACGAAATCAAGCAGGTTTCGGTCAACCTGGCTGAAGGTGTACAGCCTTTGACAGCCTAAGCAGGACTAGTGCGCCTAGGAGCATATCGACCATAAAGCTCATGTTTCTCACCAGTAGGAAGGAACTCTCAACGACCGCAATTGAACCAATCACTACATAGAGCCCCATTAGTATAACCAATAGCAGCTTGCTTGACCTCAGATTTGGAGGATCGCTCAACGTGATCATAAGCAGGACAATGAATATCATGCCAGCCATATAGCTGGTCAAGTCCTTTACAAATGTGAAAGACCAGAGTGTCGCAAAGTATTGACCATCAGGACTCCATCCTGCAGGAATCCCGTTGAAGAGAGCAACCTGAATCGCATTCTCAACAAGGTCACAGAATCCAGTGGTAAGGCCTAATGCAAACGCTAGTTTTGGGAAGAATGCCTCTTTGTCCTTTGTGAGTACAAAAAGACCATAGAAAATAGCCATGTAGCCAATTATGAAGAATGAGTCAAACACTATTCCAGCTAGATGAATGTCTATATCAGCTGCACTGGCACTCGCGAGGTCATTTATGATGATTTGTGGGTCCATCGCCTCATGCAATTGTGACCCTCCTGGCAGCAATAGGGTTACAGCTGTCAATCCGAGTGTCATTAGGAATCCAATGAACACAAAAACGGATGCAATCTTGAGTCGAATGCTGTTCTCAGTCATGCGAATCACCAATAGTAGGTGGGCTAAATGCAGGATTCGGTGTCTTAAATTCTAGTCGAAGTTTCGGCTCCTATTCATTCTCGAGAACACGCCATGCTAGGTAAGTGCCTACAGTTTCCAAAGGATGCCATTTCTCAGCTAAGGACTTTACCTGTTTAGGAGTGGGCATTTCGTCAAGCCCATACATCTTCTGAATCCCCTTACGTACGCCGAGGTCTCCTGCAGAGAGAACATTTAGACGACCAAGAGAGAAAATCAGATACATCTCCACCGTCCACTCTCCAACACCTTTGATTGCCATGAAAAGAGTGGTAATCTCCTCTGTGGATAGTTCTTCAAGTGACTCAATCGTTCTATACTTCCAAAGAAACCCCCCTCTCTTGAAGGCTTCAGCAACATTATGCAGGTAGGATGCCTTCTGACGGGAAAGTCCTGCTGTTCGAAGCTCTTCTTGGCTCTTCGCTAGAACTGAATTTGGATTCAGCTTTCCAACAAGTGTAACCACTCTATCATGAATGGTTTTTGCGGCCTTGTAAGCTAGTTGTTGATAGATGATTGAGCGAACAAGCATCTCGAATGGGGGCGTCATTGTAGGCTCCAGTTTCATATTGACTGCTGACAAGGCGCTCTTGAGCTCGGGCACTTGCTTGGCAAACGTGTTCAGAACCTTGGTTGAAAATACATTCGTCATATCAATCTCCCTTGACCTGCTCCTCCAAAAAGCTTGAAGCAATTATATACTCAGAAGGAATTCTGGTTTGTACACATCAATTCTTCGATGCGGGCGGCCATCCCAGCATAGGCGCTATTTATAGCCTGGTTATACAATCCAAGCACCTAAAGGCACGTGGATGAATGGGATTCACAATGACTAAGGTCCTCGTAATTAATGGTAGTGCACGGATGGAGAAAGGATACACATCTATGGTGTTGACTCCATTCATAAAGAGCATGGAAAAGGAAGGAGCAATAGTTGAGGTGGTATATGCGAAGAAGCTCAAGATCCGACCTTGCATGGGAGATTTCCAATGCTGGTTTGATAAAGTTGGCGAATGCATACACACAGACGACATGCAGGTCCTGTTTCCAAAAATGAAAGAAGCAGAAATTCTCGTCCTTGCTACACCAGTTTACCTTCCATTGCCTGGTGAGTTTCAGAATCTCCTAAATCGATTAATGCCTATTTGTGAACCAATTTTGGAGTTTCGAAATGGCCGAACTCGAGCAAAATTCCATGATGATGTTAACATCTCAAAGATTGTGCTTGTAGCCACTGGAGGATGGTGGGAGAAGGGCAACTTAGATACAGTGCTCCGTATAGCAAAAGAGATTGCCGAGGATGTCAGCGTAGAGTTTGCAGGTGCAATACTTCGTCCCCATGCATTCCTGATGAACGAATTCCAGGAGAAAGCTGTTGCTGTTGTTGATGCCATAAAGATGGCGGGACAGCAATTAATCAAACAAGGCAGGATGAGCACTGATATCCTCGAATCTATCAGTCAGCCTCTGATTGCTGAAGCAGACCTTAGAGAGAGGTATAACAGGAACTATGAGAGAGCAAGGCAAGCATCTGGATAATCCACTATGACGCCTTTCGTTTCCTCAAGAGTAAGAAAGCCGCTATAATTACTATGACTGCAATTGCTCCCATTCTTGTTTGTGGGTGCAAT
>JBHLQK010000237.1:0-4214 GCA_048884925.1 Candidatus Thorarchaeota archaeon | reverse complement strand
GGCAACATCTTCGTACAGGATGTTGTGGGCAACCAGAATGCTTTCAGCACCAAGAAGATCAATGACTACCTGCGATCGTTCATGAACGAGAGGATCATAGATGAGTTTGCTCATTATGATTTGCAGGCGGTCTTCACGCAGCTTGACGAAACCTCATTGAAGGTAAAGACGAAGGTCAGAATGGCCTTTGAGAGGCTAGGCCTTGAGCTAGTTGATTTGAAGTTCGAGGGCATAGACACCACAGAGAAGTACCGCGAGCGCCTATTCTGGCTAAGGACTGGTGGTGTAGGTGGCCAGCAGGTGATGGGAGCAGAAACCATGAAGGATGCAGCTGAGTCACTCGGAAAGAGTCCAGGTGCAGGCTTCGGAGCCGGCATGGGATTCATGGGTGCAATGTCACAGCAAATGCAGGGTGGTCAGCAAGGCGGCGCTGCGGCTGGAGCTAAATTCTGTCCCAACTGCGGCAATCAACTCAACGGAGCCAAGTTCTGTCCGAACTGCGGCACCAAGATAGGGTAGACTAAAAGTGGAGTGGGTATCATCCCACTCACCGCCCCTTTTTTTATTTCTAAGCTCATTGAGTGCGTTCCATTCCGGTCTCTATCCATTTGGATGATTGCAATTTCCTTCTTCAAAATTTTCGCGAAGTTTATGTGGGTCTGAAGTATGGGGAACTCCGTATTCGTAATGGAGTCGGAGGCAGACAGATTTGAAGCGACTAATTATTCCACTTGCTATTGGATTGGTTCTCTTCTCCTCTGCTAGCGTTGCTCCTAGGTTCGAAGCAAATTCGGAGCTGCTTGATATGTCTGTATTTGCTCTGGCTCAAGATCCGTTAGGAATCAACTTCGCCTCACCAATATCAGGCGAGTATCTGAAAGGCAATATCACAATCAAGGTGAATGCAACAGTAATTGTAGATGCAAAGGTAATGCTGAGGTGGAGCAATGACCATTGGATTGACATTACAGATCGGTATAATGCAACTTCACGTCTCTACGAGTATCCAATGGATATGAGCTGTTTACCAACTGGGAACGTTACTTTTGTGGTTCAACAGCTGACTTCACATGGAACTGACCAATCTTCAGTTGAAGCCTATGTTGACTGGGAACGTCCTCCAATCCTAATTGTGGATGATTATTATAACGCGACTGTTACACAATACTATACGAATGCGCTGGAGGCGCTTGGCTATCATAATAAAACAGGATATGATGTTTGGCGAATAATCGATGATGGATCTCCAAGTGAAGATGACCTTCTCGATTACCAAATCGTGATCTGGTACAGATCAAATGATGCTAGGACTATATCATCTAGTGAGCAGAACAGCATTCAGGCATATCTCGCTAACCCATCCACTCGAAAAATGCTGCTCACTGGAACTGAGATTGCATGGAAAGCATACAACGACGGCAATTACGAAGTATGGCTCAGCACCAATTTCGGGGTCAATGACTATATCAGAGACGGCAGCAATTCGGAAACGCTAGTAGGTATGATTGCAGGTCCCTATTCTGGTGTCAGCTATACCTACGGCGGAGGAGATGGTTCTCATGCTGGAGGCGGGGCTGATTGGGTCAAGACTATGGAATTCAGTGATGGAGTGATTGAGTATCAGAGCAGTGGATACGACGAGTATGCTGCGACTGCCTCACCTTTCGCAAGGGGACTCTTCTTTGGATTCGCTTTCGATGCAATCTCTAGCTCCTCAGGTCGTACCGACCTCATGAATAGAACATTGTCTTATTTCGGCTTTTACGAACCGCCCCAAGTGAGTGTGATAGCCCCTGCAAGTGGGGATTTAAAGAAATCACCTCTAGCCCTTGAATGGAGTTCAAGTTCCACCATCCCTGGAGGTTTCTATAATCCCTCCTATAGCATCTATGTTGATGGACAGCTGAATGCTTCAGGATTGTCCTCAGAAACCTACTCAGTTCCTCTTGCACATGGAAACCATACCATCCGAGTCGTCTGCGAGGACAATTACGGACAGCGCGGGTACGCGAATGTTTCAATCGAGTGTGACTCAATTCATCCCCAAATCGAAGCTATAAACCACGGTCCGGGTTCTGTGCTTAAGAGTAGCACCGTGATTGATTTCGATCTCATAGATGACTATCTTGAGAGTGCAGTTGCGCGGTGGGACTCCGACTCATGGACACCATTGCAGTCACCATACTCCACAGTGCTTCCCATAGGGGACGGAAATCATATATTTCACGTCATTGCATTTGACGCGGCTGGAAATTCAAACTACACTCAATTCGCATTCACATGCGATGATTTACCTCCAGATATTGCTTTAATTGGCATAGTAAATGGCTCGATTCTGATGAGTGACACCATAATCAGTCTAGAAATCAATGATACATATTTTGACAAAGCGAAATATCATTGGGATCTGAATGATGAAACTGAATTTACTTCTCCATTCGAACTTGCTATGCCTTCCGGCGATGGCATCCATGATCTGCATGTTAATGCGACTGATATTGCAGGAAATAATCGATTTGTACGCTATCAATTCATTGCAGATGATACTGTGCCAGTCATATCACTCGAAGGAATTGTTAATGGCACAATTTTGAGGACGGGTGCACCTGTGAATCTGACAATCACAGACCTCCATTTTGAGAATATGGTCTATAAGTGGGACCTTACGGAGCCAGTAGATTATGGCTATAGCGATGTTACACTCTATGCTCCTCCTCTTGAAGGTCAACACTGGCTATTTGTGAATGTATCAGATGAGGCTGGCAACAAAGCTTCTGCTTTATTCATGTTTATAGTTGATAACACAGCGCCTAAAATCACGGTCATTTCTCCTTCAGAGGGCAGTAGCATTCCCGGTGGCACGCAAGTGGCCATTGACATCATTGAATTGTATCTTGACTTGGTTCATTTCAAATGGGATTCAGGGACTTGGAGTCAGTGGAATGCCCCCTTTGCAACAGTTTCACCTGCAGGTGAAGGTTATCATGCCCTCTTTGTTAATGCTACTGACTTAGCTGGAAACGAAATTCAGGCGGTGTTCGTTTTTGTCATTTATGATGTTTCCACAACAGCCTCGACCACAACCACCTCGGTCACAACGACACCGACAACGCCCTTACCAACAGGACCAGCCATTGATATACCTGCAAGTCTTGGAATCATGGGAATTGGCATCTATCTAGGATTAGTAATTGGCATATTTGTGTTGCCGCGCCTGAAACGCTGGAAGGCCACCTCTTCATAATACCGTCAGTGATTGACATCATCCAGTGTCATTATATGGTACTAGCGTCAAGTCAGGATTGACGCAACCACAATCCAGAAACCAGTGATAATGAGATGTCGCATGATGGAACTCAGGCCCCGAAGCTGAGCAGAAGAACTGGCACATACTATACACCGCCGAGCTTGGCATATGAAATCGCCGGCCAAACCCTTATAGCTTCTCTCAATAGCTGCATAGAGAATCCCCTTGACGCTCATCTATTGCCTGATAGTACAAATCGAAGTGAGAAGAAGAAGATGTTGAAACATCTTGAGAGTATCTCAGTCTTGGACCCTGCAGTTGGTGACGGCGTCTTCCTCAAGGCGGCCGCTGATTGGCTTATGAGGACGCGAAGGTTTCTTGGCGATGAACGCTCGACGCAAGTGATGAAATCAGATATTGTGAAACGCAATCTATTTGGTGTTGATGTTAGACAGGAAGCGGTCTCCGCCTGTTCCGATGCATTAGTTTCATGGACTAGCTTGGAGAACACGAATCTTCTCAAGAGTGAGGTTCTAGCTAATAACATCAAAAAAGGCAACAGTCTAATTGGTTGGGCTGATGTACCAAAGAGATGCGATCATATCGACCAGAATTGTTTTGATGCCTTGTTATTTGAGAAATTGAATAACTCGAGTGAAAACATACTAATTGACCTGTCACCTTTTCATTGGCCAATAGAGTTTAGTGAGATCAGCGGCAAAGGTGGATTTGATGTTGTGCTTGGGAATCCACCATATGGTAATATCCTATCAAAATTAGAGAAACGAATTATAAGCACGACGCGGACTAGCGACGTCAGCACGAGTCGAAACGGGACCTGGAATGTTGCCGCTCTTTTCATTGCGCGTTCTCGTGAATTGCTTCGTCTTGGAGGTCATCTTGGCTTCCTGATTCCCAACAGCGTACTCAGGACTAGGCAGTTCCTAAGAGTGCGGAGATTCCTCCT
>JBHLQK010000236.1:0-4245 GCA_048884925.1 Candidatus Thorarchaeota archaeon | reverse complement strand
TCTCTGAGAACAATCAAAAACTGGAGGATGAAACTCATCTTAATTGCATTACTATCACTTATAGTGGCACCTTGGGGCGAACTCATTCCACAGGTCATAGCTCTAGCAACATCAGGTTTTCTCATTACAATCTTCACACTAGTCTATCCACCAGTAGCGATGGTTTCTCATAGAGTGGCTGTTATTGTTATTCTCTATCTGATACCATTGGGTATAGCCTTGATGTACCTCCTTTTTGTATCTTCCAATAGAGTTACAGCGTATCTTAATGTAGAAAAGCTAAGAAATCTCTGAGATTGTGGCTGCTTCCTTATTCCCTAGCACTTTCTTGTGAAGTTTCTTTTTGAGTGTGCGTAGAATTCCATTTCTGAATTTTTTAGATTTTCATTTGGAATGTGTTTTAACGCTGTCCATGAGATAAGAAATGCACAACATGTAATCTCTATTCTATGTCTTGGCTTTGGTACAGACAAAATACATGATCAGTATTGCCCACACAAGAAGAGACGCCTCCATAGCAAGAAACCAGTTTTCCTCCGCAAGATATGCAGGGATGATAGTAAATGGACGCAATTGAATTACACCTACTGTTCCCGACGTATTGTTGCTTGGTGGCGGTGGGTGTCCATATTCCCAGTAGTGGTAGTCTATAATGCATCCCAGAAAACCACTTGCATTTCCTTCTAGCATCTCTGGTGTTATTTGCAGGCTGCCGTGCATTATGACTGAAGTTGCATTCACAATCTCAAGAGTATGCGAAAGAGTCGCCGCAGTTTCAATCGTTTTTTCGCCAATTGGCTGGTTCCAATAATCTGCTGCTGTAAATACAAAACGTATTATATCCACTCTAAGGTTCATCGGAGATTTGCTCGGAATCTCTAACGAGATGTTGTAAGAGATCCATGTGGGTCTCGATTCCATCATCGTAGAACGAGAAGTGATGGTGATACTACCGTTCATTGGAACTCCACCTTTGATGTCGAAATCATCTGTAGCTGTTATTCCTCTTTCTGCGAGAACTGTATTTCCAATTGTTTGAGTCCATGCAGCCATCAGTATTACAGCAACAGTTACAATAGCATAGACTCCAATCAAGACTTTCCTAAAAATCTCAAATCCCCAAAATGCTATTTTATCCGAAGTGGCTTAAAATTTTGGTTGCTACTGGATTCGTTGGTTTCAGAATACATCCGCAAGACCAAGACAGAGGCGCTGTTCTAGCCAAAATCTTCTTGGCGAGGTCCTGTTCCTTTAACACCTTATCGTGGATCTTCATAAAACTCAAAGTGTTAAAACAGATTAGAACCGAATGAGTAGCACTGAATTAGGGTCTATCATTTCAAATGCTTGTACTCAGTTTTGCATGGAGGACCTGGTGCAATCTGAATTCTTGCTGGGTTCGTTTCTGCTATCCATGACCAGATTGTTATCTCATCATTGTCTCCTGGATTGCCGTAGTACTCACAGATGCCTTTCTGTGGGTCTCTGCACAGAGTCTTGACATTTTCAACAGTGATGCTCCCTCTGTTCTCCTCGAACCACTTCTTCACCCTTCTATCATATTCATAGAAGAGGAAATCCTCTGGCCACGGTCGATCCAAATGTTTCATCTCATCAATTGTATAGAAGACAGTTACAACCTCTAATCCTTCCTCCAGATATCTGGCTGCGGTTTTCTCTGGACATGTTTCAACCCTTGCAATTGTTCCTGTACCATCAGCGACAAGAAAGTTCACAGGCTCTGTATGAGGTATCTTCAAGAGATAGTCAACAGTTTCCTCTGTGGTGGTAAAGTTGTCCAGTGCCCATCTTGAAGATATATTCATCCTGATTCCAGGTTTCGGGAATTGTCCTGCGTACATCCCGACATAGGCCATTGCAATAGTTAGACCTTCTTCATTTTGTCCACCATATCTTCCGTTATCACCGAAGCTAAATCCTACACTCCTCTGACCGTTTGCAGGTTCTGCATGGATGACGTGCAGTGCCTCGACATCTGACTTGAAACAGTCCTGCTGCCTTGCATAGATTGGACTTCCATTAGCAGTTTCCTCTCCCTTCACTGCAAACACAGTGCATCCAAAGATTGCAGCTGGCGCCAAGTTTGTTGAGATCAATGCTTCGTAGCTTGTCCCTGACGATTCTGAAACACCTCTAAGTTCCTCTAGTATTCCCGGTGCATGTTTCTGTGCAGCAGCTTCGCATTTCCAAGCTAATTTGAGTATTCCATCCGATGGTGAAAACTCTCTGTGCCACTCTGAGAGTGACTTTCCAAACTGAAGACCCATGTCGTGGTATGAGCCTTTGACTCTTAGTTCTTTCATTTGATTACTTCACATCCTATTTGATAAGCTCCGCACCGATCAGGATTGAAGAGATGCAATAATCGGTATTCTCAAAAACGCCGAGCTAGACACAATATGCTCTTTGCTAGAATGCAGTTTCCCGCCGTTAGAAGGCCCTCATTCAAGACCATTTTGGATGAAATGTTGAAAACTAAGACATCCTGGCTAATTCTTCTTCGCGCAACAGCTTCTTGTGAATCTTCATGATGAGGGTTAGTGGCAACTCATCCCTGAACTCAACGAACTTTGGTACAGCATATGGCTTCACTTTGTCCTTGAGGAACTCAATTATCTCCTCTTCAGTTACCTTGCCTCTGAACTCAGGCTCCAGCTGGATGAATGCCTTGACTCGTTCACTCCCAGGTCTTTCAGGATCAGGAACGCCAATGACGCCTGCAACTTCGACAGCTGGATGCTCATGGAGGATGTCATCAATGACTCTACTATACACTTTGTTTCCACCGACGTTGATCATGTCCTTAATTCGGTCTACCACGGTAAAGTAGCCATCTTCATCCATCTGGACCATATCGCCCATTTTCAACCATCCGCCCTCTTCGAGACCAGAGCCTGGAGTAGGCCAATATCCAGCCATAATCTGGGGTCCTCTGACCCAGATTTCACCTGGCTCTCCAACAGGAGGTTCCTCTCCCGTTTCTGGGTCGACGACTCGGATTTCTGTGTCAGGCAAGGGGACTCCGACTCCTCGTTTTACTTGCTTCATGAAGCCAGTGACTTTCGAAAACGCTGAGATATTTACTGTGGTCCCTGCTGTGGTTTCAGTTGCACCATACCCCTCACCCATTGGTACACCGGAGATTTTCTCAAACTCCTCTGCAAGCTCTGGTGGTAATGCTGCTGCAGCAGAGTAGTAGAATATCTGCCCCTTCTTCAGTGGCATGTCAACGAATGCAACATAATGGGCTGGTACTGCAAAAACGATGGCTGGTCGGTACTCATTGATGATCTCTACAATCTTCACCATATCACGCGGGTCCATCAGGAACATCTTGAGTCCCCACGAGATGCTCGCATGTATAGCCCAGTGTCCGTAACTGTGGAAGATTGGTACACATATTGCAGTTGCACCTTTCCCCACAATTCCAATTTTCAGTGGATCCATCATCCAGTGTACAGTCTGGATGACATTGGATGTAAGGTTGAAGTGGGTCAGCATGGTGCCCTTAGGGACTCCTGTGGTTCCCCCGGTGAAAGGCAGCAGTGCGATGTCCGTCTTCGGGTCTATCTCAATTTCAATTGCATGCGGTTCATGATTTGCTATCAAGTCGTCCATCAAGTAATAACCTGACTCTGAGATTTCATCCATCTCCGGCGCTTCGTAGTCTGGGAAGAGTTTGGTGGGTGTATAGATTACTGTCTTTACCTGAGTACCAGGCTTTACCTCGTTCACCCTGGGGATTCGGCGATATGAGCAAACGACATACTCTGTCTTGCTCTCCTTGAGTTCGTGTTTCAAGTCATCAGCCTTGTGAAGAATGCTAAGCGGGACGTGCACAGCTCCTAACTTCATACATGCATAGTCTGCAATGATGAACTCAGGGCACGATGGAAGTACTGTGGCTACTGGATCTCCTTTCTTTACTCCTAAATCGACAAAGGCTGATGCTAGTCGGTCTACTTTGTCTTTCAGTTCTTCGTAGGTCATTTCCTCATCTGCATACACGCAAGCAATGTTGTCAGGATATTCTCTTGCAGACTCTTCCAAGAACGAGTAGACATTAATCTCTGGATAGGGTTCCATTGAATGTTTCAGCTTATAGGGTCCTAGGAAATATGCCTTGAGCCAAGGTTTGTCTTGATACGATGACGTCATCGAAATCATCTCTGATAGATACATTCGAGCTCAATAAATTTGGCTAATGACCCAGTCCAAACCCAA
>JBHLQK010000235.1:0-4261 GCA_048884925.1 Candidatus Thorarchaeota archaeon | reverse complement strand
GATGACACAAACCACACAACAAGAACAGGGATTGTTGCCCGCAACCTATCTTGCCGTTCTCTCACTCATCGGATCTGGAGCAAGATACGGCTACGAGATAAACCAGATTCTAGAAGAAAGAGGCTACCGGAATTGGGTAGACATCAAATTCTCATCGATCTACAAGGCGTTGAAGGAGCTTGAACTGAAGGGCCTAATTAAAGGACAGAAATCTGATGAGAAGAAACAGCCATCAAAGAAGACCTACTCAATCACCAGAAAGGGTTCTAGGCTTCTCCGAAAACAGGTAGTACAATGCCTAGTTGATCCGCCAAAAGCAAACAGTCTCTTCGACCTAGGAATTTCTGCCATATTTCAATTGTCAAAGGATGAGGCTATTGATTCACTCAGGAAGCGATTAGTCAATCTGGAAGGACAAATTCGCTTTCTTGGAAACAACGTCGATGGTCTCAAGAATCTTGATAGGATACGCAGAGTGAATCCTAATCGAATTGTGGGAGGAGTAAAGGCCTCAGATATACCAGCAGATGCGCATTTAGGGGTAGTTCTGGCATTGTTCGAGAGGCCGTTTGTCAGACTGAATTGTGAGATGAAATGGCTGGAGAATCTGGTACTGATGATTGAGAATGATGAAGGAGGGTTTCTGTTCCGAGAAAAGACCAGGTGATTGATATGAGTAAGAAGAAAGAGTTCAAGCCAGCTGGCATTGGACATGAGAGAATAGTACTTAATTTCAAGCATTTTGGAGATGGCAAGAATTGTCAGACAAGTTCGATGGTACGACTGATGAGTCATCTCGGATATGAAATCAGTGAACCGATGCTTGTGGGTATATCAGCGGGAATGGGGTTCATCTATTGGTTCATGAAGATGATGCCCTATCCCATTGTGGGTGGCATGAACAGGTCCGATTGTAGGAAGTTTCCAGGCATTCTAGGAAAAGCCGCGAAACGATTGGGAGGAAACTTTGAATCAATCTTAACAAAGAGTGTGAAAAAGGCACACCTCTTTCTCAAAGACACTCTGAAACAAAACCAGCCGGGCTTAGTCTGCGTTGACATGGCCTATCTTGACCATCTATTGACTGGTGAAGATGACCATTTTGGCGAGCATAATTTCCTCGTATATGGAATTGATGAACCAAATAACAAAGCCTACATTTCAGACCGGTTTCATGGAACGGCTGAGATGGAGCTTGAGCAACTGCAAAAAGCTCGGGCGTCTGAATATCCACCGTTTCCAGCTATGAATCAAATGGTACGTTTCAGCTTTCCTGAAAAACTCACTCCAGTGGAGGAGATAATTCCAGATGCTATTCGGGAAAATGCCGATGCACTACTGAATCCTCCGATTTCTAATGTTGGTGTCAAAGGAATACTAAGATGGAGTAAGGAGCTACCCAAGTATCCTAAGATGTTTCCGGATTCAAGGAGCCTGGTTCACACACTCATGATGCACTATATCTACATCGAAACCGGTGGATCTGGGGGCGCCATATTTCGTCAGATCTATGCGGACTTCCTGCAAGAGGCTGGTGAACTCATGAACAATGAACCAATGCTCAAGGCCTCAGAGGACTTTAGGGAGATTGTGAAACTGTGGAGAGATGTCGCTAGCGGACTATTGCCTGAACGGCATCCAGCCTTAGCTGAACTTCGAAAGATCCAGTGGTCAATTAATGCAGATTTAGAAACCAAGGGTTTGAAGATACTGGACAAAGTAAGGGAAAGATCAGAGAAGGTTCCAAGACTCATGGATGAGGCAGCAAGAAATGAGGCTTCCGATTTCCCAGAATTTGTCAGACCCGTTTGTGAGCTCCTCAGAGAAATCAGCGAAAAGGAAACCTTAGCTCTAACTACGCTTTCAGAGAGCGTGTAGAAACTTGCGAAGGGTAAGAACTCGGGAAGCCTGAGAGAGTCAAATAAATCACAGGATATAAGCCAGTCATCTCATAATGAAGTAGCTATGGTGTCATGACATGGATATCAAAATCCGAGGAGCAAGAGAGAACAACCTCAAGAATGTCAGCGTTGACATAGGTGACGGTTTGACGGTTGTCACAGGGATTAGTGGCTCAGGAAAGACCTCACTTGTTTTTGATACAATGTACCATGAGGCTCGTCGGAGATTTCTTGAAGTGTTCAATGCAGGTCGCTCTGCGGTTCGCCTTGCACCCGCAAATGTTGATTCCATCACAGGCATTGGCCCGACAATAGCAGTTGGGCAGAATCTGCTGAATCGAAATCCACTCTCTACCTTGGCATCAGCTTCAGGTCTCCATCCATTCATCAGGTTGTTATACGCGAGATTTGGAACCAGATTCTGTACTCAATGCGGAGCCTCACTCGCTAGGGTCTCTGAAGACGAGATTGTTGAGAGCATTGAGAAGCTGGCTAGGAAGGAAGAGATTACGCTCACAGCGCCATTGTTGAGAGGAGTTGTTGGAAGTCATTCTACACTCCTCAATCTTCTTGGAAATGAGTTTGGTATCAAGTCTTTGATGGTTGACGGCAAGCGCTGGAATAGGCAGGAATTAGCTCCCTCCATGCAGCATGATATATCAGTGATCATTGGGAGATACAAAGAAAAAGCAACTAGAAAACAGATCCGTGAGAGCGTGGGAATCGCCTCTGCTCTCGGTGCGAATTCTGTGATTGTCCAGACAAAGACAAGAGAAATTGGACTATCTAGGACTGGAGAATGTATTCAGTGTGGCAAGTGGATGGAGGAACTCGAGCCAAAGCACTTCCGATTGAAGTGTGCTGAATGTGATGGTATCGGTTGTGAGGTATGCAATCACACAGGAATGCACTCAGAAGCAGCCATGGTCAAATGGCAGAATCAACATTTCGATGAACTAATGGCACTAACAGTCAATGAGGCTAGGAAGGTCTTCAGGAAAGCAGTCTTGCCATCAACTGCTAATAGGCTAAAGCTTGAGATTGTGAAAAGACTCGACGCTTTGCTGAGAGTAGGACTCGGATATATCCAACTGAATCGACCATCCCCAAGTCTTTCGCGAGGAGAGAGTCAGAGAGTTCGTATTGCCATTTCGCTGACTAATAGATTGGAGGATGTTGTGCATGTGCTTGATGAACCTACGATCGGGCAGAGTGCCGCTGATATCAAAAGGCTTCTTCCCGCGTTTAGAGAGCTTCCAGGTCCCGTTGTCTTTGTTGAACATGATCGCCTGGCAGCTGCAGAGGCGGACAAGGCGATAGACATGGGACCAGAAGCGGGGGAAAGTGGCGGGGAAGTGGTATTTACTGGAACACCCGCAGAGCTGTGGAAAGCTAGGACTACAACAGGGAGATACTTCAGTTTCCATGAGAGTGTACCCATCAAGAGTGAGCGGAATCCACCAGAGTATTTCCTCATCATAAAGAATGCAACCAAGCACAATCTCAAAGGCATTGATGTTCACATACCACTGAGTCGTCTGACAGTCATAACAGGAATATCTGGTTCTGGAAAGAGCACTCTTGTTGAACATGTTCTTGTCCCCTCACTAGAAAAGAAAGAAGCCGTTGGCTGCTCCGAAATCGTGGGTGACCAGCTCAAGCCAGTTCTTGTGGACCAAAGACCGATAGGTCGAAATCCACGCTCAAATCCAGCGACATACACAAAGCTATCAGATGTTGTGAGAGACCTCTATGCATCAGAATCAGAGCTCTCAGCATCACATTTCTCATTCAATAGACCAGAAGGCATGTGTCCCACTTGCAAAGGGATGGGTGCTGTAGAGGTCAAGATGCGTTATCTTCCGTCCATCTGGATCACTTGCTCAGCTTGTGAAGGAATGCGTTTCAATCCAGAAGTCCTTGAAACCAAAGTGAAGTTTGGGAGTAGGCTTCTAACAATAGCTGACTTCTATCAGCTCTCCATTAACGAAGTTCAATTGCTCTTGGCTCAAGATGAACGAATCCCTGAAAACAAGAAACAGTTGGCAAACAGCATTCTTAGTGCTCTAGTAACAATTGGACTTGGATACCTAAAGCTCGGACAGCCATCTCCTCAGCTGTCCGGGGGCGAATCACAGAGGGTGAAACTAGCTAAGTTTCTTGGGAAACGGGGGCTCTCAGATAGCCTTCTAATCCTCGATGAACCGTCCACAGGTCTCTCAGCCGCAGACCTTCACGGTCTTCTGAGTGTTCTGAATACTCTCGTTGAAGCAGGTGCAACAATTGTTGTGGTTGAACATAATCTCGACATCATACGTTCTTCTGATTGGGTCATCGACCTTGGAGTGGGTGCAGGTCCC
>JBHLQK010000234.1:0-4279 GCA_048884925.1 Candidatus Thorarchaeota archaeon | reverse complement strand
GCTACTAGCAGGAATCGCAATAGGCATAGTAATGATGTAGGTCTATCGCCCCGGATCAACAATAAGACGGTAGTAATAGGATAATCCAGCAGTATCACTGTCACGTTGGATTCGTATCACCTGGCCGGTCTTCCCACCCAACACCTTGACAGCAGCATCATTACGATATATCCGAGGAAGCTGCGATCGAGTGATACCATAATGGCGGAGGACAAGTTGAACTTCCTCTTCATCGGCAACTACATGTTTTGGCACTAGATTGTGTCCGAAAAGATCAAACGATGAATAACCACCTTCAACTAGCTCTATACGCATTTCACGAGCGAGTTTCTTTGATGCTGGCGTAACTCTTGAGCCTCCTACAAGCATACCTTCCTGCGATTGAGATTCCTCCATCGCCTTCACTAGCTCTCTAACAACAGCAACTCCAACTACTTTTGGGTCTTTGTAAATCCATACTGTTGATTTCACAATGACATCTTCAGCCGCCTTTGTAGGATGCATGACATATCTGTCATCGTACTCCAGCAGCTCATTCACCAGATATCCTCTCAGAGTAAGGAGACCTCTGGTCTTCAGGACTAGGATAGGGAATTCAACCACGAGAAAACACCCTAAATTGAAACGCATTCCAATGGGCGGGTTATAAAGATTCCCGAGTAGAGATTTATGCAAAAGGCGACTGGCGTCTTATAGCCAATTTATAAGCTATGATGTAACTACAAGCCTGTAGTAGTAGACCTCTCCAGCCGTTTCACTGTCTCGCTCGATTCTCACAACCTGACCAGGTTTGGCTCCCAGTACTTTGACTGCAGGGTCACTTCTTAGAATGCGAGGAATCTGATCCCGCGTTATTCCATAATAATCCAAGACCATAGAAACTTCATCCTCATCAGCAATGCTATGTGGTGGCACCAACTCGTGTGAAAAGAGATCAAAAGACGCGTAGTTCCCCACGACGAGCTCTACCCTAGCCTCTAAAGCATACTTCTTTGCAGCTGGCGTGAATCTCGAACCACCAACAAGAATGCCTTCCTGCGCGTGAGCCTCTTCCATCACCTTCACAAGGTCCTTGATTAGAGCAATCCCTACAACGCGCGGCTCTTTGAGAATCCAAACAACCGACTTGATTGTCATACCTTTAGATTTCTTCAATGGATGCATCTCAAACCTGCCCTCATATTCAAGTAATTCCTCCACGGCATATGCTCTGAGGTTGAGCAGGTTTCTGGTCTTTATCACATTGCTTGGGAATTCTATCATCAAAACACATCCAAAGAAGGTCTAGCAGTCGGCGATTCAGCTTGTCATATAAAGATTATCAAGCAGCCCTCTATGAGGAAAATTGCTTGGCGGGTCACATTTATCTAATCGTCTTCAAACAGCCTCATCGCTTGATTACAGCAGACTAGGGTCCCAGCCCCATACTTGATAACTCTCACAACCTGTTGACAAATGTCACACACATACAATTCGCCTTCTTTTCCCATGATCAGCAAATCTCCTCGTTGTTGAATGAAGCAGCGACCTCAACCTGCAATTTATGGCTTTCTGAATTCATTCTCCCGCGGGATATAAGCAAGACGAAGACTCAAATACACCAGTGCATTCAACCAGTTAATAGGCAGAGGCGATTGGCGTGGCCGGGCTTACAAAAGGAATGATTGCAGATGTCAAGAAGAATCGGGCAATATCACTTCCCGAGGACTTCTTCAACAATCCTGAATTGGGTGACATGAAAGCTGCAATGGTAATCTATTTTGAGAGATCGGGTGAGATCAGACTCATTCCGATGATGAAGGAGGGAGGAGCACGTGTCAGGCTCGAGGTCGAGAAGGTCAATCCTGCCCTCATGCAAACGATGACTCAGCTCTTCAAGCAGCATGATCTCAAAGTCTTGTTCACGACAGGATTTTGCTTTGAGGAGAATCGTTGTGTCTATGAGGTCTATTTTGCGGCTGATGATATCAGGGGCAAAGAGTCAACCATTAGAAGTACAATTGAGAGCATCCCTGGTCTGTATGATGCCGAGTTTGAGATACTTGAACTAGGAGTCGAATGGTAGATAATCTCTGCTGTTCTTCTTTCAGGCTTTCATGTCCAAATCACTTGAATCGAAGGGCTACTGTATCTTTAACTGCTGTTTCAACTAGCTCAAGCTTGACCTTTAGCAGCGCTTCAAGATAGCCCTGAATGAATGCTGCTGGATAAAAGGGACTAGTGATGACCAATAGATCATCATCGTGCATTCTGTCAAAGCCCCATCCATAATTTTGGAGTAGTGCAAGAACCAGACTTCGGCTTTCCCTATCTTTTGGATCTGTGCCGTGATATAGCTTGATAACATCACCAATTGCTGATTGACTTCCAGCAGTTATTCCGAGTTCGTACTGATCCGAGGGAGTCAGCTTCGAGAAGAAGAGTGATGACATAGTTTCTGATTCAAATGTGACTCTAGACCCACTCACAAAGAGACCACGATCAGACCATCTATGCACAGAGTAATCTAAGAACCAGCGTACAGCATCCTCTATAAGCTGAGCTCGTGACCTACCAACTGTTTCATGAACGAGCTCGTCAATCCGACTTACCAGTGCCTGACTCATTGTGACACTGATGATTTTCTTCTTTAGTAAATCGTTAATCTCTTCCAATCGTTCCTTCTCTTGTTTACTACGATTAGTTTCATCCTTTTTCTCGATTGCAGCTTTCTCTTTCATGAGGGTGGATTGCTCGAACCTGATTGACAACTTGATCTTTCCTCCGAAACTGCGCTGTGAAGCATTAGCTATCATAGAGTGTATTTGACTCTACTGGGTCTTGATAGTTCCACATGACTCCTTCTATTTGAACTCTTTGGGAAGCTCCTTTAACACATATTTACACAGGCAAACCTTAATCTTCTAAGCAGGGAAAATGGAAGAGAGTTGTGAATGGATGTCGTATTGTGAACTATGGCTTGAAACAAATAATCGTCAATTCAGGGTAGCAATGTTTGTTCCCGTGGGTTTTGAACTACCCGAGGGATTCACTCGTTTAGAATCGGGGGACATGGGTGAGAAGGGATTCTATGTTTCAGACTGGTACTCAGGGATTGCCGAAGCCAAGAGCAATATCGACAGAGCTGCTCAGTTTTATTCTGACCTCTCCATAAAGTTCCTGTATTTTCGAGAGATAAGGCGCCCTCGAACAATGTGAATTGATCAAAGAGAAAAAAGATGCGAGGAGGGGAACAGGTCCCCTCAAACAACTATGGCCAAGGAATGCCTAGTCCAACTATCTCTGGGGCGAAGAATATGATGATACCTATACCCAGTGCTGCGAGCCCTAGCAGTACAATGACTGGTGTTGCTGCAAACACTTTCCCAATCAGCTGAATCAACTTGATTAGGAGGCCGCTTAGAAGGTAGACCACTGCGAAAATGACGAATGCTATAACAGCCATCCATTTCAGCGAGATTATCTGTGTGATATATTCGCCTATGAATGGGTCACCTGCGTGCGGCGCCAGGATTCCATAGAGCGTAAATGTGCCGAACAAAGCTAGACCTAACGACAGTAATAGAGCTATTGGGAACTTAGAGAGCAATCTCATACTTAAAGCGAAACCTATGAGTATGAGTAGCCCGGCTACGATTACTGCGTCTGGATTAGCCGCCCAAACAACATAACCTACGCACATATCCAGAATGCCCACAAAGAAGCCAAGATAGGTACTGATTGCCACTAGCCCGTCAAATATGGTTCCGAGAAGTGGAATTGGATCGGTTATATTCTCCAGCAGCCAAGCTGCGGCAAGAACACCTGAACCAATCAGCACCCAGGCAACAACAACATCATTCTGAAAGTAGGCAACAATTTCAGCTAGGGTAAGGTCGAAAATTTCGAATTGAAGCATGGTTTACACCTCTTGCTTACTGAAACGAACTTCAGCATCGCTTCTAAAAAACCTATGTTACACAATCTCAAGTCCAAGAATTGCTGATGAAAGCATGAAAGCCGCCCAGAATAGAAGTCCGCAAAGAACTCCCATCAGTAAAGGACGTCTCCCACCGACCATAGTTGTATTTTGATATCCAGTTGATACAGTAGTTAGGAGTAGCGTAGCAAACAAGGGCAGGATACTAAGAATAGACAAGGCAACGGGGCTCCAATTGGGACCCTCTGCTAGTAAAGAGCCAATGAATAGGAATGGCGACAAAGCTGCAAGCAGACCCAAGACAAGCGAGGAGGTGATGCTCAGTAAATAGACCTTGAGACGCTGAGCGGCAATGATCGA
>JBHLQK010000233.1:0-4340 GCA_048884925.1 Candidatus Thorarchaeota archaeon | reverse complement strand
CTGCGAGGATGCAGAACAGGCACTTAAGAAATGGGGATTGGAAAAACCGAGTCCGGATGAGTGGGGAGCGTTCCTGAAGTTCCTCAAAGAATTCTGTCCCTGTCTTGAATTAACATGTCAGCCAGCTGGTGAGCAGGTAGTTCGTTATCTACAAAATGTTGCACATGTTCGAATCTATGCAGGATTGAAATTTGATATAGATCCTAAGGAGTGACATCTCAGATCGAAACATGGCATGATGCAATAGGATGAGATACTACTAGGAAGTGTCTTATGCTGGCTAGAAGCCATATTTCGGCTGAAGTTTGGAGGACGTGGTCAAAACGAAGACTGTCCTCGTGGCGACACATCAGATTTCAATGGATACCCCCGTACCACTGTTTCAATGTCTGGGTGTTCTTTCACTAGCCGCCTCACTCAATAGCCGAAGTTTGCTATGTGAAGTGATTGATCTAATTGAGTATAGTAGGGCTTCAGAAAAGGACCCTGAAACAATGATAGCTGAAATCTCTTTCAAAGTACTCTCAGCCAAGCCAGATGTTTTAGGACTATCAACGATGTCTAGTAATTTAGCTATTGCTCTTCAAGTCTGCAAGACAATCAAGGCTAAGAACCCATCAATGACTACGGTGCTTGGTGGACCCGGAGTTTCGTTCTGTGCTAGGGAAATCATGAACTCATTTCCTTACATTGATGCAGTAATACGAGGTGAAGCTGATGAAGCTTTTCCGGATTTTATAGAATCTCTAGGCTTGGGAAATGAAACCCCAACCATTAAGGGGGTAGTGATCAGGGATGGACCTTCAATTATTGATAATGGATGGCCCACTCCAATTCAGGACCTTGACTCACTACCAGTTCCTTTGTATGAACTCTGTAGAATGACTCCTGACATTCAGAAGGCAGCTATAAGCATTGAGGTTGGAAGAGGCTGTCCATTTGCATGCACTTTCTGTTCCACTTCAGCTTTTTTTAAGAGAGATTTTCGTGTTAAATCCGTTAAGCGAATTCTTGAAGAGATATCTCTGATTAGATCTCAGTTTACAAGGAGGTCAGTGTTGTTCAATCATGATTTACTTACATTCAACAATCGATTCATCAATGAGCTCTGTGATTCAATTATGAGATTGGAACTGCCAATTGAATGGTCTTGCAGTGCCCGACTAGACACGATTAACGAAGAAATGCTTCGGAAGATGAGAAATGCTGGATGTGAAGCGATCTTTCTTGGAATCGAGGCTGCAACTGATAGAATGCAGAAGAAGATTAACAAGCGACTCAACCTGGAATCTTTTACAGATATATTGGCAACTGCTGTCGAACTAGGATTCAAAGTCACAATTTCTTTCATTGTGGGCATCCCAGGTATGAATAGGGAGGACATTCAATCGCTCTGGTCGCATGCGCTTTTAGCGAAATCGCTTGGAATCAAGCAAGTGACTATTCAAGTCCACTCTCTCGCTCCGGAGCTAGGCTCGGCATTGTATCAAGAGAATAGATCAAATCTGGAATATGATGATTATGGCTGCATTGGAAACACCAACATTCCGCCTGCCTGGAAGGAGCTACGAAGAAATATCATAGAGCATCCTAATATCTTTCCAGACCATTTCTTCATAAGGACGAAAGGAATTCGGAGAGAAGAGATTCTGAAACATACGTTTCTCAGCTATTTAGTTGATGCCGCCTCAATATACAGCATTCAAGAAGCCTATTCCAGCCTTGGAGAAAGGCTTTCTGACCTGATTGCAAATAATATACACAGCCTATCACTTCCAACTCCTCCTCATTGGCCAAAATTGGAGCTTGTGGATATAATGCAATCACTGAGGAGTTTGATTCTCAAAGAACTTCCACTTAACTCAGAAAACGCAAGGCGATATGATTCAATTGCCCAATGGGAGATTGCAGCCCGAGAAGTGCTGAATGTTAAGCCTGAGCCTTTGACAAAGGTGATTGATGTATTCTTTGATCCGCTTAAACTCATAGAGGCTCAATTAATGAAACAGTCGTCATTGCAATCCTTGGATGAGCGCCAGCGCTTTCTTGCTGTCTTCTGGGATCCTTATGACAAGGAAATGAAACATGCAGAGATACCAAGTGCTCTTGCATCACTAATTACTCGGAAAGCATGACTTTATCACCTTGCGTTGCACACATTGAAAATTGGTCTGGCCGCACATGAATTCTGATGGATAGGTGTATATAGGCAGGCAATTCCATTGCGAGTAATCTATTGCAGTTCCCCCAGAGGTGTGATTCTTGGAGTTGAATATTGGCCGGCTCAGAAATGAGTTCACAGAGCAACATAACATCTTGACAACATCCGATGATGCTTCTCTTTTCATAAGAATTTGGGAACCACAAGGAGCAATCCGGGAAACTGCGATTCTCATTCTTCATGGAATCACAGCCTATAGCGGTCCATATGGCATGATTGCTGAGCCTCTAGCATTAAGAGGATTTACAGTATATGGAATGGATCTTCGGGGTCACGGCCTCTCAGATGGAAATAGAGGTGATGCACCAAGCAAGGAGAGGTTTGTCAAGGACTTGTGCGAAACAGCTGGATTTGTGAAGGAGCGGCATTCCAAATTAGTTGTGCTTGGACACAGTCTCGGTGTCCTCTCATCTTTACTGGCTATGGATGTATGTGTCAACCTGTTTGATGGAGCGATTCTTCTCAGTGGAGCACGGACAATACGACCAGGAGCTTACCCGCCTATGGCTGCTCTGAAGAAAATCAAGATACTTTTTAGCTCAGTATTTTTCCCAAAGAAACAAGTAATAGAATATAGGCGCGATGGCATGGTAGGATTAAATGACCCACTGTTCACCTTCAAATACACATTCCGTTTCATGAGAATAACGAGTCTTACTGACTTCAGCTTCCCTGAAGAGATGCCTTTCCCAGTTCTTGTGGGGATAGGTGACTCTGACGAGCTCTTCACAGTTGAAGCTGCGCGAGAACTATATGATGAAATCCCATCAAAAGCCAAGGAGTTCTTCGTTGCCAAAGGTGCGAAACATGCTGAATTTCCAGGAGATAGCATGGTGCCAATGCTGGATTGGATCGAAAAGACTTTCGAATAGTTAACGTATTTTCTCTTGTGCAGGAGGGGACTTCTTTGCTAGAGTGTTTATTGATAGCAGACCAACGAACAGAAGAGAACCAAACACGGTGAACCATTCAACGAGAGGACCACCAATTACTATCTCAAAACCTAATGTCAAGAAATCAATCGCCAAACCGTAAATGGCAATCAGCTTCCAGAAATCTGAATGCATAAGGAGCGCAAGATTGACTAGAATCAGGACGATGAAGTTCAAAAGGAAAAATGTTGACGAAGCCACCATATGTGGACTGCCCTGGTCTTCTGAATATACTCCTATCATAATGAGAGCCATGGCTGAGCATAAGCCAACTACCTGACCAAGGATGAGCGGCACCTTCTGATACCAACGATCAATATACCATCGGTAGAAGCCTATATAGAATGGAATTAGAGTAATGCCTGTTAGAATACAACCGAGATTGTAGAAGTATGCACCAAAAGGACTGTAATTGAAGTTACCAAGACGGCTGAGGTAGTGCGTTGTAGGACCATAACTATCCGGATAAAGTGCCCATGAAATGAATGTGAATGCACAGTATAGGACAATCACTAGTGCACCACTGATTGAGAGGAGGGGCCATCGAAGTGATAGTCGTTTCAAGAATCTCAGTCCTCAGACAAAAATGAAACTAAGCCGCCTCTTAAGACCTCGGCTCATCAGATCCCATGTCCCATAGTGCAGTTTAATCCTCGGGTGGGGGTTACTGAGTGATTATGAGTTTATCATCTCATCATATTTAGACCACGAACGCCTCGGAGGGGCGAGTGGGCATTTAATCCATCGTAATGCACTCCAGAGCATCTCTGTAGTTAGCTATATTTGTTATCTCTCCAGAAATTCTCCTATGGACTCATCGATTCTGCCCATTAGAGCGTTAGATATAGGAAGCTTTCCGATAGATGCTGACATGCCTCGGTATATAGAAGGTGCAAGGCTCATCGAAATGGACCCTACTACGAATTCCGAAGATGCAGTCTACTTCATTGATAATCACAATGAGGCTGTTCGATTGAAGGCCGAGGCAATGGGACCCAATGCCTCAGTCATCAGTTTCGCACAGTGCAGAGGCATGATAGCCCAATATCTTGAGCCACTTTTCATCGCAATAGTTGGTGAAAAGGGTGTAGAGCCTGAAAAACTTGTCACAAAATCAAATGCTCAGATAGTAGCCGCGAAGATAGCTTTGGACCAGGTCTCTTTGGACAGTATCCCAACCAGAGTTG
>JBHLQK010000232.1:0-4365 GCA_048884925.1 Candidatus Thorarchaeota archaeon | reverse complement strand
CAGATACCGCGATGATGATTCCAAGTAGCTTGCTGAATAACCCCATTTTGGTCACCTCAGAGTCCAATTCCAATAGTGTTTCCGATGCCCGCGAGGATGATTTTGTCCCCAGGTTTTGTTCTTTTTAGAATAGATGTCCTGATTCTATCGATGACATCGGGCACCGCATCAAGAATCTTTTTGTCCATCACACCTACAGCAGCAGCCTCGTCCTCCTTGATGACAATGGCCTCAATGCCGATGTCGTTCTCCGTGGCAGTCTGTTCCATCGCATACTTCTCAGGGCCTGGATCGCCTATGGCTGCACCAGTTCCCTCTGAAACGCGTCCCATGTCCTCCCCCTCGAGTTTCAAGGCCGCATCAATTGTGATGATTCTTGCAATCTTACCTTTGTTATCATCTACGAGCTTCTTGACAGCAAAGCCTGGTTTGCCTACTGTACCCCCAGGACCAGTGGCCCTGAGTGCATAGACAGTACGTCCTTCGACCTCTATGGGATAATATCCAACCTCTTTGCTTATCTCATGGACGTATTCCTCGGGAGTCCCACCATATTCCCTAGCGAAGCGCGTCACAACCAAAGGTCCGATACCGTCGCCAATAGGCTTCCCTTCGGCAAAAGCATCGAGGGCATCAAAGTATGCCTTTGCAAGTTTCATGATATCGGGCAGCTGCATGTGAATCTGCATGATCATTATTTGGCTGCCTGTCTTCTTACCAATCAGATAGAAGTGTCGGACGATCCGGAAAATCAGGTCTAGAACCTGAGTCACCTCAAGGGTGTTCTCCAATGATTGATGTTCCGAGAGGGCTCCCTCTGGAGCAAGTTCCGAAACGAACTCTTGGAAGCGGTCTCTACGTTCATCCAAAAGATGGTCCAACCTTTTTAGAACCCCGGCCGGATCCAAATCCACAGGCATTATTGTGAAGTAGTCCAACCAACGAGCGAGCTCTTTTTCGACCTCTTCCTCAGGTCTTCCGAATTTCTTGAACGTTTCTATCGATTTCTGTGTAGATTCTTTCTTCATATGTTCAAGCTCGATTAGGCCCGCCTCTATCTGCTTGAGCCACTGCCACATCTGAATCCTTGCACCATAGAGACTCATCATGATTATGAACACCAAGAATACAATATTGATGAGTCCTGTAAATTCGCCTTCTAAACCGGGAAACTGCATTTTGTATCATCTCGAAAAACTCGAGTTCTCCTTTAACCATTACCTATTGGGCATAGGATTGCGTAAGTTGCGCTGTCCTTGATGGTCTTGGAATAAGGAGAATGTGGCAGCTTGCAGGCCTGTCACGCGCTCGCGCAGCGCACATCTCCTGCAACGACACCGGGCTTAATTTCCGAGATCGGAACGGGATCGGATGGACCCCGGCGTCTATGGCCGCCATCAAGTTCCGTTGTCTGGCTTTTTGGGTTTTAAACATTGTCCTCTGACAGGGTTTTTCTAATTATAACGTGTCGCCTTGTCAACAGTGTAGCACAACAAACCCGCAAGCTGGCACATTTTTCCTTTGCCAAATCACGCATATCATCTAGTTCAAAATGGCATATGTTTCAGCGTCAGCTCTTTATGTAACCACCGTGATACTTACAGTGGGTAGACCGTAGTGGAGGCGTCGAAAGCAATGACTTCAATACAGCAAAGTAATGAACACCCCAATACTCCTAGGGTTGTCGCTATTGCTTGTTTGATTCAATTCGTAAGAGGTTTTATTCTCTTTACTGCAAATGCCACACTATATTTCGGATCACCATTTTCTACCGGAATTGATCCAGTCAATCTTTTTCTTCCCACAGGAATGATATTCGGAACATTCGATATGGTGTTCTCATTTGTCCTATGGGTACGGGGTGTGGGGGGTTGGACTTATGGCGTAATTTCAAGTTGTTTCTTCTCCTTTATCTATCTCACATCTCTACCTTCATTCTTCTCCTACCTGCTCAGCGATACTATCACGATGGTCTTTTACTCTTCGCTTCTCATACTCATACTCTCCTTAGCTGAGTTACTGATTCTGGTTGCTCCATGGAACAGGAAGTTCTTCAAAGCTCAAATGAGGAAAGTCGCACTATGAATCGTCTAACCATAGCCCTCTGACAAGGTCTTCTTCATTGACCTCACTTGCGAGAGAAAACCACTGACATCGTCATCCCAAGTCCCATTTTCTTTCAGCAATCGCTGATACAGAGTTCTAGTGTAGTTCCACAACGTCCTGGGCTGGAGGCACCGAATAGTGAGCCCCTCTTCCTGCCCCCTTGAAGGCAGTGCGGACAGTAAATGATGAACGTCCTGGTTAGGCATTCTGGAGAATGCAATCAGCTTTTTCCCTTCCTCATCTATCATGACCAATGATATGGGAGTATGTTCTAGGAATGCATTTGCTAGAGGATAGACACTACCCGATGGTCCCTGAACAACAGTAAATAACGAAACAAGACTAGGCTCATCTGGCTGATAGACCAGATTTAGTATTTCCTTATCCCTTAGCTGCGTCAGAACTGACCGGGTTTTTGCTCGAGTCAATCCCCAGTAATCCATGAGTTTCTTATCCTCAAGGTCAGCCAAGTAGATTGATCTAGCAGCGACGTCAAGTACCTTAGCCTCATCATGATTGATTTGATGAATTTGTGTTCCTTTCCATTTTCCATAACGCGACCTAAGCTTGCGTATAGTAGTCTTTCTTGGAATGGAGTCCAGAATCTTATCTGTGGAAGTCCTCCATCCCTTGCTGGAGTCGAAGAGACCATGATTCACAATCCGTGCAGACCAAGCAACTTCCATTACGTTGGGAAGCACTCTTCGTACTCTCTCGGCAGAGCGAGGTGGCATCTGCATAATCTGGAGGTAAGGGGGATTCTCTCCCAATTCTCCCAGTCTTGTAATCCAGACCATGTGTCTATGGGGCCACCTATGCGCAGAGCCAAAATACGCAAGTGTATGAAGGCCAATGGCATGTGTCTTGATGTGTGCACGAAGCTGTACGCCTGAACATAATAGAGCAAAGCGATTTATCCATGCCTTAGTGCTGCGTTTAGCCGCTGATCTGCTAATAGGCAACGAATTGGCAACTTCCTCGGATTGATTGAGGTCGACAAGGAATTTCCTAACACGGACATACCAACTTGGAAACATTGAATCCACCTTTGCCCAGAACATCAACCAAGGAGTCTTCTCAGCAAGTGTAGGTGATGGTCGATCTGGGAGGTCCAATTGCCTTCTCTCAGCTAAATTCATGAGTCTAACATATTGTGGAGGTTCTATGCCATCAATTAGGCATTGAATATGTCCCATAATGAGCGTTCTTAGAGTGGGTGTGGCGTTTAGTCCTGCAAAGAAGTCGACAGGATCATCCTTTGGCGTTTCTCTCTTCGTAATCCACGCGAGAAAGGCCATAAGTTCCTCCCGAACATCTGAGGGAAAGGACAGAGGGACTAGGGGCTCTAACGACTCTTGCAGGTCGCTGCCAATCTGCAAACCAGGTATCACTACACCCTTTGTCAGCTCAACAATCTCTTCCCAAGGAGGTGGCGGGCCTTTGAGCATCTGCAGTGCATTCTCTCTTGCTCTTTGTGGGTCTACTTGACCGAAGTATCTGTTCATTGAATCATTGAGCTCCCACTCCTCCTGCAGTTCCAGAACTCCGCTCTCATAATTCCGAATCATATGACTCTCGTATATCGTATCTGTGCTAGTATCAGAAATTGTCAGCCAATAGTCCTGGCTGTTTCTCACTGGCTGGACTGTAAAGGTAGCCTCATCTTTGCCGCCAAGGACTCTCCCATACCATCCTTGGGTAGCAGGAGGCCAAAATGGATCAGGCATTTGCCCCATCCCTCGTGAATAACGCTTTCGTGTTACAAGCTTTGGTCTGAGTGATACTTCTATTCTTTGGTCAAGTTGCTCAACTTGGCTTCTGCCATCCTTGCCTACAACGATTGACGAGTCTACAAAGAAGTACTCATCGGACGAACTAGCATGGATTACTTCACCTGAGATGGATCTTATCAGAATTCTGCTACTCGATATTACTAGTTCACTCTTCTCTCCTGAACTACTATAGACGGGTAGGCTTGTGAACCTAGTCCACTCTCTCAACCAGCTGCACACTCTTCCCAATCCAGACTTTGGGTCGAATATTAGATTATCCATGCATGTAGTGGAAAATCTCATTCCAACGAAAATCGCCGTATGCAAGCTGTATCTATTTGATTCAATAGCCGAATCAAAAAGACTTGCCTATTACCAAGGCTCGGGGCTGAACGGTCGACCTGGATGTCCTGTATTCATTTTTTTGCTCACCTACATGGAACTGTTCGTGTTCTGTGAACGTTAACTTCCGATAGGTGAGTAGTAC
>JBHLQK010000231.1:0-4421 GCA_048884925.1 Candidatus Thorarchaeota archaeon | reverse complement strand
GAAGACTTTCCTAGCCACGGAGCGAGATTCACCGGTGAACCAGCATATTTCCGACATGTGGGAGAAGGAGCAAAATCTCTGCTTAAGAAGACGAAGACGACAGTAGATGACTACGATTATTTCGTATTCCACATGCCAAATGGCAAATTCCCAATTGCGATGGGCAGACAATTGGGTGTGCCCCCCGAGAAACTACAGGACAGCTTAGTTGTTGAACAAATAGGGAACACTTACTCAGGCTCTGCCATGATAGGGCTGGCAAGAATATTAGACATAGCTGACCCTGGCTCTAGGATATTCATGGTGGCATATGGCTCAGGAGCTGGCAGTGATGCCTTCTCGATAAAGGTCGAGGATGAAATTGAGAGTCATCGGGGAAAAGTTCCTACCGTTGATGACTACATAGCAAGAAAAACTTACGTCAGCTATTCAGTCTATGCGAAATACCGACGGAAGATTGTAGCACTTGGATGAGGTGATTAAATGGGTAATAGAGTAGCAATTGTTGGGGTAGGACTTAGTAACTTCGGTGAGCTATGGGAACAGAGCATCCGTGATATCACCCTCGAAGCAGCCATGGTGGCAATTTTCGACTCAGGTGTGCGCGGCGCTGATATTGAGGCGGTCTGCATTGGAAACATGAGCGCTGGTAGGTTCACTGGTCAGGAGCACCTTGGAGCGCTTGCTGTTGATGCTGGTGGTCTAGGTGGAGTTCCTGCATATAGCGTTGAAGCAGCCTGTGCCAGTGGAGGAGCAGCTGTTCGGCAGGCGTACATGGCCATTCGCTCCGGCGAGCATGAAGTGATGATGGTTCTCGGGACTGAAAAGATGAGCGATGTCAATCAGACAGAGGCAATGAACACAATAAGTGTTGCAGGCGATTGGGAGTGGGAAGGCATGTTTGGAGCAACTTTCCCAGCGCTCTACGCATTCATTGCTCGTCGCCATATGAAGGAATACGGGACAACCGAGGAGCAACTCAGTCTTCCCACCGTCAAGAATCATGCAAATGCAGCCCATAATCCGTACGCACAGTTTCAGCGTCCAGTCCCTCTAAAAGTAGTCATGGGCTCAGGGATGTTGGCGGATCCTATTAGAGTGCTCCACTCTTCACCCGTGACAGATGGAGCCGCTGGTCTCATAATGTGTACAGAGGAGAGAGCAAAGGAGTTCACTGACACTCCAGTATATATCGAGGCTTCCACTCAGGCCAGTGACACTCTAGCGCTTCATGATAGGAGAGACATTTGCACAATGGACGCAGTGGTCAAGTCATCAAAGAAAGCATTTGAGAAGGCAAAATGTGAAGTGAAGGACATTGATGTCTTCGAGGTTCACGACAGCTTCACAATCGGGGAGATTACGTTGACAGAAGATGTTGGTATTGTGAAGAAGGGAGAAGGAGGACAAGCAATGAGTGATGGTCTCACAGAGATTGGAGGCAAGTTCCCCGTGAACACCTCGGGCGGTCTGAAGGCGCGCGGCCACCCCATAGGTGCGACTGGAGTCGCACAGATAGTAGAACTCGTACTCCAACTGCGAGAACAAGGTGGTGGCAGACAGGTTGATGGTGCTGAGAAAGGATTTGCTGTCAACATCGGAGGAACTGGGGCTACGTCTATTGTGCACATACTAGGGAGGTAGAAAGAAAATGGCACAGCATGGAGTTGCGCAGGTCTGGAGAAGAATCAGAGCGATATATAACATTGAAGGCAATATCTGTAAGACATGCAAAACATATTACTTCCCACCTAGACCTGTCTGTCCAACTTGCAGACGAAAGGGACAGTTGGTGGAACATAAGTTCAAGGGACTTGGGAAGATACATACCTTTGCAATTGTTCGACAGGCTCCTGAGGACTTCAAGAGGCAGGTCCCCTATGTAGTTGCTCAAGTGGAGCTTGACGAGGGAGCGCGTGTAACAGCTCAAATCGTCAATGTCAATCCAGAAGAGGTTGAGATTGGAATGAGGGTCAGAGCCTGTTTCCGGAAGATCACTCAGTACGGGGGTGCGGGAGTTATCGTCTATGGATACAAGTTCGAGCCAGTTCTCAAAGTGACTGGGCATGCGTATCCGTGAAACTAATCCCAGAGTTCAAGTTCAGTAACTGTCCTCACGGCTGGAAAGGCTACATTTCGAACCAACGTACGCCCTATTATTGCCTCATGTTGTGAGGCATTATGGACATGCCCATGAATAACCAAATCTGGTTGGCGCTTCTCAACGACACTATAGAATTTCCTGCTCCCTAGCCATGCAAACGCCTTGTCCTCTTCCCCTTCGCAGGTTTCTAGGCAAGGACTGTAATGCATGAGGAGTATGGTGTGGTCCACTTTCTTCTTCAGCCCCTTGAGAAGAGATGACGCCCTTACGGCACGCCTCTCGAAGACCCTCTTCACACCGGGGATATTTCGTCTCTGCCAAGAAGTTGCCTTATCGAGAGACCCCTGAGTGCCCACAACACCTATAGTTTTGCCATCCGAATTCACAGTAGACCACTGCTCATCTAGAAAGGCCATCCTTCCATCGACGAGCTTCACAATCTGCTTCCTGATCTCATTGTACTCTTCATTTCCAAAGCAGCCAATGATAGGAAAACCAAGGCCAAGTGTGGCCTCAATAGTATCAAGTACTCGAACAATTTCCTCTGCATTTCCTCTATGGACCATGTCCCCAGCCATGAGGAACAAGTCTGGTGCGGAATGCATAGAAAGCTCTAATTTGAACTCCTCATGAAACCTAGGACTATGCACGTCAGCTATAGCTAATATTTTCATTCTGATGGCTCTGCAATAAAGTTGTAATCAGACATGTGAAACAATCATATTAAAGTTTCAAAATAGACAAACGTAGTGTGTGATTCATGACAGGCACCTATGCATTGAACCTCTTCGATAGACTTCACTTAGGACATCATGCCTTAATCGATAGGCTTTCGGACATGCCTGATCCTGTAGCGGTTGTCACCGGAGGCGAGATTGTAGGAAAGAATCTTGATCTTCAGTGTATCATTCAACCAATTCAGGAACGAATTGCTAGGTTGAAGGAATACTTGGTGAGTGTCGAGCTAGACGATATAATTAAGGCCATTACAATGACCAAGTTTGAAGAGCTATTATCGATAGATGGCAATACTACTTTCGTTATGTACCAGGGCCCCTGTTGTGATGAGGTTAGATCCGGTGCATTAGATAAAAGATACAAATACAAAGATGTCTTGGAATACTTGAAGCCAGTTCGTGCCTACGATGGAAATAAGCTCACCTCAGCAAGGATTCGCAAAGGAGAAATCGATAGAGAGGGAAAACCGCTTAGGGGCACGAAGGAACCACCTCGCCGACTTGTCTTTTCACAAAGAGGCGACCTGAAATCACCAAAGGGCGATCTTTACCATAGGAAAGAAGGCACCCCACAGGAGAGAGTAGTTTCAAGAATCGCTAAAGAGAGTCCCAAGTGTGTGATTGCGGTAGGGGATGTAACCGCAGCCACACTCATTGAACAAGGATATGTTCCTGATGTTTCGATTGTAGACGGAATAACGAAACGAGGAAAATTCGAAGGGAGTTTCACTGGAGAGCGAGAGTATATGTTCTACAATCCAGCTGCTGTGCTCTACCCTGAAGCTTGGTCGATAATCGACACCGCAATACATGACAAGATGAAATCATTGGTCATCGTTGATGGAGAGGAAGACCTCATGGGATTTCCAGGGGTTCTTTTGGCGCCAAAAGGATCGGTTATGCTGTATGGTCAACCGGACGCAGGTATAGTATGGGTACCTGTCCACAAAGAGAACAAATCGCTGGCTAGGTCACTCCTTGATAAAATGCCCATCATCAGTTAGGAACTAGATTTCATTGCAGCTGGTATTCTGTCGATACAGTCCGTAGCCATAATGTGATCTCCGAGTTCCTTGAAGGCGAGCTCACCTGCAGATCCCGAAACAAAAGCCGCAGCTGAAGCCGCTTTAAACGCATCCTGTTCTCGTGCTAATAAAGCTGCACAAATTCCTGAGAGCACATCGCCAGTACCTCCAACACTCATTGCAGGTACTCCAGTACGATTTAATTTATAGCGGCCATCTGGATGAGCAACAACGTCTATGGGCCCCTTAAGCAAAATGACGGAATTGAATTTCTTCGCTGCCTGCAGAGCTGATTCCACTCGATTTGACATATCACTTGCCATTCCAAGATTCTTCTCCATTAGAGTAGTGAGCTCACCCCAATGGGGAGTAAGCACCGAATGATCAGGATTTAACCTAAGTTCTGATCCAGCCAATGCTTTCAATGCATCAGCATCCACGATTACTGGTTTGGAAGTTGATAATAGATTATCCAGAATTTCCCTTACAGCCAAAATCGTTTCATGATCTAAGCCTAAACCAGGTCCAAGCGCAATGGCATCTTGACCGGCAGCC
>JBHLQK010000230.1:0-4441 GCA_048884925.1 Candidatus Thorarchaeota archaeon | reverse complement strand
CGCAAAAACATCGACTCTATTAGCCGCGGCAGTCGCCCTGAAATTGCCTGTGTTTACCCAAATCACCATTGTGCTTACGTTATTCGTTTCTAATTCCTGTGTGAAGCCTTCTGGTATTATCACCCATACAGATAGCGTTCTATCATTGACCATATTGTTGCCGTCTTCTCTAGTGATATTGATCAATTGCTCTATGAGCAGCGGCGTCATATTACTCTCGATTTGCGAATAGAGGATGTTGCCCCATATCCCCTCGTCCTCAAGCGTGATGTACACGCTTTCAGGTTCCGATGTGGTCTGTGCAACCACAAATGAAAGAAACACGCCCTCGAACGTCCATGCAAATACTGGACTGATTATCAGGCCAAAGATTAACCACCGCGAGCGGAAGAGTGACTTCAGCTCTTTCCTGATGAGCCATAGCATCTTCGCATCAGGTCTGATTCTTGGAAGCCTACTCATTGTTCATACACCCCCTCGCCAGTCACAAGTCCCATGAAGACCTCTTCCAGGTTTGCCGCCTTGAATTGCTCCTCGAGATCAGTAGGTTTTCCAACTGCGACGAGGTCGCCCTCATTGAGAATACCGACACGGTCACAGAGCTCCTTGACTTCGTTGAGATCATGCGTGGTCAAGATAATGGTCCGCTGCTGTTCCGAGCTGAGCTTCTTCAGGAGATTCCTGACAATTCGCGCTCCTATCGTGTCCACTCCAGTTGTAGGCTCATCTAGAAAGACAATCTCTGGCTCACTCACTAAAGATCTGGCCACCAACACCTTTCTCTTCATGCCTCCGCTAAAGCCCTTCACCTGGTAGTCTTCCTTCTCACGTAACCCAACAATGTCAAGCAATCTGTCAGCTCTACGTTGGAGTTCATCTTCTGGGATGCCATACATGCCTCCATAGTAGACTATGTTCTCTCTGGCAGTGAGTCTCTCATAGATACCAGCTTCTTGGGGCAGTAAAGCTACTCTTTCACGGATGTAGTCTATTTCCTCTGTCACATCACGACCTAGGACAAATGCTCTACCTGCTGTTGGTGTGAGAAGACCAACTAGAACCCGAATTAGAGTAGTCTTCCCTGCGCCGTTTGGTCCCAACAGTCCAACTACCTCGCCACGACTTATGCTTAAACTCACTTCGTTGAGGGCTACTACTTCACGCTTCTTGCCTTGTTCGAATATCTTTGTGAGTCCCTCTGTGCGAATGACAGTTTCGTTCATCGCTTTAATGCTCCAAGTCTTGGTGTTTATTGTTGTCTACTTCACATGTTCAACATGCGGGAATGGCGGCTCGCCCTTGATATCCTTGAGGAACTCGTAGGCTTTCTTGATGTTCTCATCTTCACCTGATATATAGAGCGATATGGAACCTTCCGCACCGTTCACTCCTCCCGCTGCTATTGGCATTACAGAAACATCAAAGAGCGCATTAAGTGCCTCGATCTCAGTGAACGTGATTGCGCCAGGAATTGAAATCGCGCCCACGGGAGTACCTATCGCATAGTCCCAGTCATCCATTCCAAACTCCGAGCAGAAATCTTCATAGCTTGTTGGAATGCACTTCTCAAGGCCCACAGGCATGATGACAGTGATGTTTCTCGCCATTGCCGGACCCATGAAAGTGCCGACAGTACCTCCTGTTCTACTTGCTAGCAACACAATTGGGACGTAATCTGAATCCAGGGCATTGGCGCTCTTGATAATGACATCATTAGGTCCCATTTGATCCAGAACATCGATGACTTTCTTCTCCTCAATGTGTTTACCCTTATGGAAGATGGCATCATGGGAGCGCTTCTCACCATCTGTCACCGACAGGCCTTTTGCTACTGTTATGCCTGCAATATGACGCGTCTTGTCATACTCTCCAAGAATCTCTTCGACGAAGTATGCAGACGTTGTTCCTAGAGTCACGCAGAGATACCCATTCTTGAACGCTTCCTGGACTGCAGGAGTCTTGAGCAACCCTTTAGCAATCAATCTCTTGCTCTCCGCAACGGTGAGAGTTACTAGGAGTTTCTTCATCTCAAGTCATCCCCCTTTGGCCATGCTCCCTGATTAAACGCTTTGGTTGGCCATCGGAGCTAAATACTGAGACCGACATACTTTCTGACATAGTGCTTCAAGTCTGATGCTGCACCTGAAGGATCAACCAATACGAAGTCGCTCAAATCCTTCTCTCGTAGCTCTTCTAGAAGCACTTCATGTGCTGCTCCCAAGACCAAAACCTCGCAGGACTGCAGAATCTCATCTATGGTTTCAGCTTTCCTGTCACCAAACTTCTGATCAACAAGAGGGTCATAGACGATCACCTCAATACCGGTTGACCATAGCCGGTTGATGAGTTCCAAGGATGGACTATTTCTTGTGTCTGACACGTTTGGCTTGAAGCTCAGTCCAAGAATACCGACCCTTGGTTTCATTGAGAGGTCTAGTACAACGTCTCGGATTCTCTTGGACACATGGGCTGGCATTGAGTCATTGACCTGCCGAGCTGCAGGAATCAAGACTGCATCCCCATCTAACTTGCTGACTGACTCGACTAGAATCCATCCATCTTTTGGCAGGCAGTATCCTCCTACACCAAGGCCTGGGTTGAGAATGTCAACTCGTGGATGAAGATTGGCCAGTTTGATCACCTCTCTGACATCTACTGACAATGATGTGCAAAGTCGTGCCAATTCGTTCGCATAAGCGACCCCGACATCCCTGAATGCATTCTCTGCAAGTTTCGCCGTTTCCGACACCCGCGCATTCGTAGGATGAATTAGTTCGGGTTTGAAGATCGTTTTTAGAAAGGCAATAGCAAGCGAGGTGGACAGATCAGATACTCCTCCTGCCAAGCGATGGATGGTGTCCATTTCCTGCATGACCTGGCCCGGAAGGACTCTCTCTGGGCAATGCGCAAACCAGAATTCCTTGTCAGGAGTCTTTCCGCTGGTTTCGGCAAAAAGATTGGAAAGCTGCTCAGTTGTTCCGACAGGGACTGTGCTCTCCACAATCACAAGAGTTTCCTTCTTCACGCGAGATGCAATATCCGAAACGGAGTTCTCAAGGTATCTAATGACAGGTTTGTTATTTTCATCAATAGGGCTCGCTAGACAAAGCACAAAGACATCACTACCTGTGATTGCGTCATAAGAGGTTTCTAGGACGATTTCAGATAGATACTTCTCTGCCATCTGTTCAAGTCCACCTTCCCGCATTCGGATTCTGCCCTTTTTGAGCTCAGCAACTAACTCCTCGTTTGTGTCAATACAGGTTATGTCCAGTCCACTTCTCTTGTAGAATAGAGCCGTAGGAAAGCCAATATAGCCAAGTCCCACAATCGTGACTTTGGCTTCTTTGTTCTCAATCTTCTTCAAGAGCATTTTGTGCCCGCTCAACCTATTTGCCTCCTATATTGTGAGAAGCACCAGTGTGTGGCCTTAAAAGTTGTCCATGACGGAAGGATTGAACTAGCGGTCGTCCACTCGTCATGGTGGTAAGAGAACATGTTGACTCTGACAGGTGACGAGATTGAGGATCTCATTCGAAGGGTGATTTCCTATCGCCCGCCAGAATGGGTGCTGCGGGATGACGAAATCAAGCGTTTGGAGCTAATCGGTTCTCTATTCCATAATGCTCCATCACTAGCAGCGCAAGCGATCCGAGTTGCAGGGGGCCGTATCGGCTGCAGTACGGTCAGACTGGGCTGGGACAATGCGCAAAGCATGTCTACTGAGTCAATACTAAGAGCAACCAACATGTTCAGCAAAGCCGTCGATGTGCTGCTGACTGCATTTGTCGATAGCGAAACCTTTGGTGCTGGCCGCCGTATTATAGAGCAGCTCGGCCAGTCCTCAACTGTTCCACTTGTTAACCTCGTCGATGACATCTATGCCCCTCAGCCAGCTCTTGCTCTCATAGCGGCATTATGGGATGGTCTAGGAGGTCTACAGGGTAAGAAGATCGCAATCTCATGGGGATTTGGCACCAGGCATGTTCTGCCATCTACAGCACACAGCCTTTGTCTGATGGTGGGTTCTCTAGGAGCTGACATCAGAGTGGTTTCTCCTCAGGATTTTCCTCTGTTGAACCGAGTCATCCGTGAAACACAAGTTCGCGTCAAGAGTACTGAGGCGAAGTTTGAGGAGTGTCACGATTTTGATTCATTTGAAGATGTAGACGCCATATATGCACTGAACTGGTGTCGATTGGATGACTTCAATCACCCAGAGAGAAATACACGGCATGCATCGAAGTACAAGGAATGGTATTTCACAAAGGACTTGCTCTCTCCAAAATCGCTCTTTGTCACGGATTCGTCGGATCCGCCGGAACTACTGGCTAGTCGAGAATTGATAGATAGCGCAAGTAACGTCACACCCGAGCTTTTTGCCTGGTTGGTACGAGCCCTTCTTGGATCTATTTCGTATGTGACTCACGAAGAATCTATC
>JBHLQK010000229.1:0-4500 GCA_048884925.1 Candidatus Thorarchaeota archaeon | reverse complement strand
GCCCGAGTGGTGTAATGGTAACATAAGGGATTGTGGCTCCCTTGCCGGGGGTTCGATTCCCCCTTCGGGCCCCATTTCCAAGATAATCCACATTAATCAAGAATAATTGGATCTCGGTAGAAAGATTTGTGATAACAGAAATGCTGATGTGTGGGGACTCTCAATCTTCAATGCCATGAGTCACTTTGTCATATCAGGCTATCAGCCTGGTGCGATTGGAAGGATTATCGAGCTACACGCAAACTACTACAGCAAATACTCTGGATTCGGTCTGCATTTCGAATCAAAAGTGGCAACAGAAATGGCAGAGTTTCTGACAAGGTTTGACGAAACACATGACGGCTTCTGGATCGCCCTAGTCGATGATGAAATCGTTGGTTCAATTGCAATTGACGGGATTCTGTCTGAAACCAAGGGGTATCATCTCAGATGGTACATAGTTGATGAGAAGCACCAAGGAAAAGGCATAGGGAATCAATTGTTGCAGAGAGCTATTGACTTCTGTCGGCAGAAATCAGGGACTAGAATCTACTTGTGGACAGTGTCTGGATTGGACGCTTCTCGTCATCTTTACGAAAAATATGGGTTCAGCCTATGTCAAAGTCATGATGGAACAACCTGGGGAATTAGGGCGAATGAGCAGATGTTCGAGCTAAGACTCTAGAATCTTCATCGCAATTCTCACTCTCCCTTTGACAAAAGTGCAAATAGCAGGACAAAATGAGATAGAGGTGCAAAACAAGAATGTGTAGTGTCGAACGAATTCGTCTTCAGTTGCCCTTTAGTTTCCAGTAGATGATTCAGTATGATTGGCTGCAGATACACTGTGGAGTATACGGAACTATCTCATTGAAAGAACCGGCTACGAATTCCAGGAGTCAAGAGATAGATAATAATCACAGTGGACAAGATGATGTAAAGATAATCTCCAGCAAATATGATATTGCCGACACAAATCGCCCCATTAATTAATAAACTGCCCCACCACGCCCAAATCTCCAGTTTGTCTAGTGCCCATCCCATATATATCAGAATCAAGCCAAAAGCGATAACACTTACACCTGAGATTGCTAAGTAGAATAGCAGAAATATGCCTAGGAGAATATACGCAACACCTACTAGAATCTCAAAATCTGCGAGGATTCTTACACCCCTTGGAGCTCTTGACGTATACCAACCTGACAACATGAACCCGCCTGAGTCACATCCTCCTGTAATCCCAATACCTCTTAAAGATTCAGCACGAGGGCAGGTGCCACCCGTAATATAGGATGTGCCATGGCCAGCTGCCCATTGCCTTCATTGGCAGGTCAGTAGCGTTTGAGAAATTCAGTAATTACAAAACAGAATACCTCTGGTTTCGATATTACTCCTCCATGGTCAGCGCCAGGGACAACAGCCAACTCAGCACTAGGAATGCTACGATAAATCCTAATTGCTTCCTCCAGTGAGATTGCCTCATCTCTATCCGCTTGCAAGACAAGTGTTGGAGTAGTGATTTTCTTAATGCGGTTTCCAGGGAACTCCTTAGGATTCATCCACATTCCTGATATATTCACAAGCAATTCTTTCCAGTAGTCTGGTCCGTAAACTGGTGAATGGATTTCACTTAGAGCTGCTTGGAACTCGGGATATTTCATTCCGAACTTTTCAAGGTCCACATCTCCAGGACCATTAACTCCCATAGATCTCATCATTTCTATATAATACTCTGAAATCTCAGCGAGCACTCCGCCTGCTACAAGCGCTCTGGCAATCTCTGGATGTCGAATTCCGATTTCTAGAGCTATCTGGCCTCCATCACTCCAACCACATACAAACGGTTTCTCCAAACCAATTTCTTCTATCAAACCAACAATGTCCTCAGCCATCAAACTGTAACCGAACTTCCCCTCAGGAATATTGGTCTTTCCTTGCCCTCTGCAGTCCGGGGCTATCACTCTGAAAGACTTTGAGAAGATTGGTATGTGCGGTCCCCATTGAAACCGCGCCGTAGCAATCCCTCCATGGAGCAAGACTAGGGGAGGACCATTTCCTTTGTCTATGTAGTGCATCTCCAGACCATTGACATTGATATAGTGATCATCATCAGCTGTCACGAATATTACCTTGGAAGACCAGCTTTTTGGCGCTATTTATTTCCTCTCTGAATAGGTTAACAAGGAAGCTTCAGGTCTTCTTTGAGAATCCCCCATGATGGAACTCGATCTTGCAGTTCAAACTCAACCTTTTGCAGTGGTCTTCGATTTCTTCCTCCATCACATTCCACATTGCATAATCCCTCCTAATCTGATTATAGTAGTCTGACAAATCCGGGTAGTATTCCGAAATTAAAGATATAATGCGGGCAACATTGTGTCCGCGGAAATTGAGGTTCTCGAAGTGAAATTCGTTCGTGACAGATTGCGCTTTTTCAATAATCTCTTTCCAATCTGTTATCTTCGGAAATATTGGAGACACGAAGACATAGGTCGAAATTCCGTTTTCTGCAACTTTCTGCAGAGCTTCCAAGCGATCTTGGGGTTTTGACGCGCGCGGCTCGATCTTTCTGGCAAAATCTTCATTGAGAGTATTCAGAGAAATACCAACCTGAATGTGTGCGAATTGCTTGAATAAGTCAATGTCACGCTCCACGAGCCGGGACTTGGTTAGTATTTGGACATTCGCCTTTGTGCTGATGAGATGCTCCAAGACCCTCCTTGTGTTCTCATATTTCGCCTCCAAAGGTGTATAGGGGTCTGTGACGGAGCTTAGAAGAACCGTCTTGCCATCGAATTTCTCTGGTTTGATTGATTCTAAGCCAAACTGCTTCACATCAAGGAAATCTCCCCAGATATCTCCGGCATGACCAGTGAATCGCTTCATGAATTCCGCATAGCAATAGAGACAAGCATGTTGGCAGCCGATATATGGATTGATTACATAGTCAATTCCTGGAATATTGCACTTCGTGATGATGCTCTTCGCCTCAACATAGCCGATCTTCATATTACTATCATCTCAACTCTAGCCTTTGAGTCAGTTCAATCTGTCGTATTCCCCTGCTTCATATTCTTCAATAGAAGCACACTACCTCTGGAAGCAGAGATGAAAATTAAATTATAGCTATTCTCGGAGATTAGTATGGACAACTTGTATAAACAGTAGTTACAGCTCATCTAGTGAGATGACCTCAACCATATCGTATGATGAAGAGCTGTCTAATGAGAAAGTCCTATTCATTCTTAACCGAGAGAACAGTGCAGCTCTGTATTCTCATGAGTTTATCCCTGGAGGGCTAGATCCGCAGCTTCTATCAGGATTTGTTTCAGCAATGACAAGTTTCATTGGCTCCTTGGCGGGAGGCGAGCAGACTCAATGGAAGACCGAGTATGGTGAAGACATAGTCCTTCTGGTGGAAGGTGGAGAATGGGCCATAGGTGTTATGGCAATATCAAGGGAAACAAATGAGGTTCGGAGTAAGCTCCGTCGAATCGTTCGCGAATTTGAGGAGAGTTTCCAAGGGTTCAGAGATTTTGATCGTATCGATGTGGTGGCACTATCCGATTTCGATAGATTCGTCATGCGTGTAATTGTACTGGATAGATTGTCAGAGAAATCAGTTGTGATTAGAAACGCAAACTGGGAATCAGTGATGCTGCCCATTGAGTCGTCTGAAGTATTGATGCATGTGATGAAGTTTCTGATGAAAATCAAAAGCGGGCACACAATTGAAATGATAGCAAATAAGCAACGTATGAACCTGACTGAAGCAAAGGATGTTGTCGCGCTTGCCTTTTGGTATAATGCGATTCGAGTGGTATATGTTCCTACGAAAAACGACATACTATGTCTTTCAGAGGGGTCTCTCTCAACCCTTTTGAGTCGAGGTAATCCCTTGGGCATCTCAACCCAGACTATGAAAGTAGTAGGAGCCCTTGACGGACGAAGCCCTCTGTCTCATTACCTGGAACTGTTTCAATTGAAGGATGAAGGCACATTGCCCATGGAACTCGGTGACCTTGTGAATAGAGGCTACGTTCAGAGAATCTCCACTGAGCGAAGATTGATTCTTGCAAACGAGTGTGTTCTGAATGAGTTGCTGCAACTCGGCAAATCAATCCTTGGTTCTGCAAGAATGAACGAATTCTTTTCATCTACATTAGAGGCTGGGGTCAAAATGCATTCATGGACAGTAGCAGTTAGGGTTCCAGAGCAGCTCACCATTCAATGTGAAATAAGTGATAGCATGTCAACATTGGACTTGGATGATATGTTCAATGCGATACAATACCTGATCTCAGATCTAGCAGAACGAATGTCCAAGAAATCCAGTGTGGACCATATTGGTTCTGCCTTAGCTTTAGCAAAAAAGAGGTGCAGTGAGCATTGGGGCCAGTTTTCATAGCAAATCTGGCTGAGGTTCATTTCTGGTACGGCGCCGACTAGTGTTAGCAACGAATCTCACATATGTGGTTTGGACGAGAAGAAAGGCGAACCCCGCAAACATACTAGCAAACA
>JBHLQK010000228.1:0-4574 GCA_048884925.1 Candidatus Thorarchaeota archaeon | reverse complement strand
AGAGACCCTCGTGATTGAGTTTAACGTCTGCGGATCAGTACCACTATGACAACAACTGCTATGCCAGCTATCAGAAGCAATCCGATACCACCAGGAGGTGATGTACCAGCTGCTAGGTTGGTATAAGCTGTATAGGTGGGATCCTGTTCAATGCGAAGCCCGTTCCATTCGGCGAAGGTCACTCCATACCAAAGCTGGTCATCATCAAAAGCAGTGGCAGCATTATTGATCAAAGCCTGTGGACTGTTGTACACGGTCCTGACTTGCTGTGATAAGCCAAATGCCATGTGGGCATACAGCCATATCGAAAGAGGAGCCTGCCAGAGAATCAGGAAGAAATCGCCAGGCCTTGCTTCAAGGAGTGTATTGAGGGCTGTTTCACCAGTGGAGACCGTGGTCCAAGGATCTGTAGACTCATTGACTAGGGAATATTCGCGCCCTATGCCAATACTGAAAGCCCTGTCGCTGTCACCAATGGTTATATCAAGATCCTCATCAAGAGGTTCAGTTCCTGTTGGATCGACCAATGTGTTTGTATCAGCAGTTCTGACTTCGTAGTTCGATGTAAAGACTGAAAGATAATGAACTGCAGTAATTGCTAATGATGGGACAATGATTTCAGACGGGTCCTGATCGGCTAATCCCCACCATTTAGCTTTTGTGACCTGACCTATGGTATAGACAGTTTCTGCGCTCACCACTCCATCAGCACCAATGGAAATATCGTATTCAATCACTAGCTCACTAACAAGCATTGTTAGCACAGGAATAGCTAATGTTAGCCAGAAAGCAGCCGGTGTTGAGTTGGCAGCTACAATTCTGACGGGCATGTTTGTGTATCGCATGCCAAAGCGGTAGTGTCCCTCGCCAAGTTTGGCTGCAGGAATGGATTCGACAGCGGGTGTGAACTCCGGCCATGGGTTGTTATTCGCTACCGGCACAACGTACCAGGCTGCATCATGACCCATGTCAGGAAGGTTGTTACCACCATAGGTTTCATTGTGAGCTAAGAGGAAAGCAAACACAGCTGCAATGAAAACCTCATTGTCAGCCGGTGTTGTATAGTGCATGCCGAACAGCTGGTAGGGGATTATCAGTTCTTGGCCATCGTTTGTGTTAATCTCATTGAATGCTATTAGGAAGGAATCAAATCCGCCTACTCCTACATAAGACGCTGTTAGAGTGGCATTACCGCCACCATCTCCTTCGATAAACAATGAACTATTCGTCCAGTACTCTTCATCAAAGGTATGCCCAAAGATTGCTGCTTCGTCACCAGCCTGCCATCCAGCAACTCCAGGTAGAGTGATGAATGGTAAAACCAACAGGCTGACAGTAAGAAGCGTAAAAATACGTGTCGTTTTGGCGCGCATGTTCAATCTCCACTCAATATGACGATATTTTGCTTTAAAGAAAAATGTACGATACATCTAGAGGATTCATTCGATGAAGTCAGTGATGTGTGTCTGAGTTGTAAATTCCTTGTAGAGCTTGCTGACCTTTAGCCATCTATGAATTGGAATCCTCAAATGACTCCCAATCTCTCCAAGAGCTTCACTAAGCGAGGAAAACTTCTCCCCGCTAAATTGCAGAGCCCTTCTAGCAATCTCCCTGAAACGCCAGACTCCAAGTGGAACCCATTGTTGCGGGTCAATCTCCATGAAGACAATTACTCCAGCCTGTCTGCGCATCTGAGTGAGATGCTGAAGAGCCGGCAGCCTAGTTGCATAATAAGCTCCTACAACAGAGCGGGCATAGTCCTTTCTCCCAAGATTCCATTCATTATCTGTAATTATCGGCGGGTTCAAACCCCCAAGCCACGATTCCATAGCTTCAAACTGCCAAGCGCTTGGAAGGAAGAGAAGGACAACGGTATTTCCAAGGGCGTTGTCCGCATATACTAGATATTCATTGATCCAGGGCAGGCGAAGAACCTGTTTGTGAAGCTTTTTGCCTATTATATCATCAACCGCAGTGATACTCCATTTGGTGGGGACTAATCTTCGATTTCTCCTTTCACCCAATAAGCCGATCGACAGTAGTCTTGTCATCTGCTGCTGATGCACTCTGCCCTCAAACATCTCCATTATGCCCTCCACGGCCTTCAGGTCTGTGTCGGAAGTTGCTTTGTCCACGGCTCTAGGCACCTTGGGATTGTCTTCAAGTACAAATAGCTGGAGAGGGGCGGAGGGCCCGGTTGGCAGAGTTCTATCTGAGAACACGCTGGTGAAACTTGGTCTCTTTAGAAGTGTTGCCTCTGAAGATGTTGGAGTTTCAGAGAGAGCAAGTGTCTGGGTTTCTGATAGGATTCGTGGTGGATTAACGGCGGCATCAACAGGGATTAGCTTCTTGGTCCTTACGAGATTGAAGCGGAATGAGAGGATTTCATCAATTGTCTTATCCAGCCACATGTCAGGTCGTTCCATGATGGCTGCATCAGCGCCTGTGACTGGAGGGATGAGGGGACCAGCTAGGACCTTCGGATAGCCCTGTTCACCTACAAATACAGATGGAGGAGACGACCCAGCCAAATCCAAGCCAATGACCGCACTCTCAATGCTACTCAACGCTTTGGCTCGCATTAGGAGAGGACAGGGGTTGATACCACAAAGATGCCGATGACTCATGCACCTGGAACAGACTCGCTCATCATACGACATCTGTTGACCTGTAGATGAGGTCTCTTCGAGACGTGTCTGCACCAGCATCTTCACCTTCCAATCTGCTCAAGAACGGTAGGTAATTTCTGTCATATGTTGTAGGATTGAACACATTTAGACCTCTTGGAGAGGACACCGAAACTATATCACGTTCTCTCGTTTACAACGAGCTAGCTATGCAGACTCGAAGGGAGCGAATCAAAGAGCTACTGGAGGAAACTGATGTGGCTCTTTCTGCTCAAGACATATGCAATCTCCTAGATATCAAGAGCCGGTCAATTGTCTATGAGGACATTGAACATATCTCAATATCTATCAAGAGCAAAGGAAAATGTCTGTTCATTCAGCCAGCTAGTTGTGGCAAGTGCGGTTATGTTTTTTCAAAGAGGAAGACAGTAAAACGACCATCGAAATGCCCAAAGTGTCGTTCCGAGTGGATCATTCAGCCAGCGTATATTATCAAAGAAAAGTGATGCTAGTCGAACTTATGAACACGCTTGATGTCTGCACCTTCTCTCTTTATGTCGGTCACCCTCGATACAACAAAGTCGGACAATCCAAATTCTGCTTCTTCTACAAATCCATGAATTATGACTGGCATTCCAACACGTGGAAGAAACCGACATTTGTCCATTATACTGGCTGAAAGCTTGACATTATAGGTCTGGCCGGTTTCTTGATTCTGTACAACGATAGAAGTTGTGCCATACCATCGCCTCGCGCTGATTCGGGTTGTTTGGCTCCTGCCAACCTCACGGATTACACCTTTAACCACGGTCATGTTTCCTTCTCCTCCCAGGGCGCTACTAGTAACCCATATCGTCCGCCTCCACCAGGAATATAGCTTATAGTTCCATCACGATAGGAACGAATCATCATTGAAATCTTAGGACTGAAATTAGCCAATTCCTCAAGAGGGGTTTCTGTCAGGATTGTCGTTTCAGGACCGAACGATTCCCTCATTGATGAATACATCTCACGAATCTTCTTAGAGCTTTTGGACTTGATACCCGTTGCAGACGTCATCAGGTCCAGCAGGGGAGGAATATGTAGGTATGGAGGTCGATGTGAAGGCGAAATACTCACACCCTCGCCAATCATCATTGCACGGTCTCTAACTCCAAGTCTCAGCGAACGCCCATCTGAGGGGCACTTGAACTTGCGCTGGTGAATGTCACTCAGTAGTCGTGATTGTTCCCTAGCACTTGAACATGAGATATAGATGTTCAATTCGTCAAATTCTGGAAGCCCTGAACCTTCTCTCAGGATAACTGTTCGTCTACACATTGAACAAAATGAAAGGTAGTATTTTCCTAGCCGAGGATTGAATCCAACATTGAGAACAGGTTTTCTCCGTTTTGCTCTTAGAATAGCGAGTCGAATCTCATCGAATGTTGGAGAATTCATTGATAGCCTCACGAACTCTCTACCTAGCTTATCAGGTGATGGTGAATGCGCATCGCTTGCCGTGATATAAGTGAGTTCTCTAAGTTCCGGGATGTAATCAGCTACTTCAGAGTCCGCTGACAGACCCAGCTCAATGAAATATACATGCCGACCTTCTTCTTGATAGCAATCTTTCAGACTAACATATCTGCCCTCTCTGAAGATGGCCCTGTAAGGAGTGAATGCATGAGCAGGTCCAATCATTCCTCCACAATCTCTAACAACGCCTGCAATCTCTGCTCCACTAAGGTTCACTCTAGGGCGACCACCCCACTCATGGTTCATATTGGAAGAAGCTGGCTTGAGAAGTTTGCGAAGATTGTCAACGGATTCGAAGCTCGGAAGAATCACAAGATGATGTATCGATTCTGCATCTTCAATCTCAACTGTAAGGATGAAACTCATCGAGTCGTAGGACAACCTCCCATCCGAGTCTCTGAGATTGGTTCGGAGATGGTGCAACCATTG
>JBHLQK010000227.1:0-4585 GCA_048884925.1 Candidatus Thorarchaeota archaeon | reverse complement strand
GCGAGAGAATCAGCAACTGTGGCCATTCCAACTCCCTGCACTCCAGTGAAGTTATATTTTGCAGAACCTCTTGTGATGTCTGCACCTTTCTCAAAGCAACCCTCTACACATAAGGAGAGTAATGGAGTTGGTTTGCAGTTCATGTTCCCTTGCTCAAACGAGTTGGATCCCTCAACCATTTGTCCAACAAGAAATGAAACCTGTTTCCTAAAAGCCTCGACGACTTCATCCATGGATTTGTAAAATCTCGCATCACCAGTTTCCGTTCCAAGTTGCTGGCCAAGATGTACAGCCTCGCCATTATTCAGAGCAAGTTCAAGACATAGGGCGATATTGAAAAGTGCTGCATCCGAAGAGGTGAAGCTATTGCCAAATGGAGCAAGTTCAACGCAGCCAATTGTGCAGTAATTTCTAGCGTCTTCCTTTGAAACACCCTTTCTTTCCATTGATTTGAGAATGACATCATCATTGAAAAGGGCAATATTGTTCACTCCAGACTCTATTGTAGAAATAACCTCGTCCAGTAAATCCCTAGGAGTTCTCCTATGAATTCGAACATGAACATTGGGAAGAGGTAGAGCTACATTCTTCGTTGCCTTCAATATTAGATGGGTGAGCTCATTTGTTGAGTCGGAACCATCGGGTCCCTGACCACCAATGGTGGCTGCTTGTGTTGTTAGGAGACCCTCAAAATACAAAGCGACTAGTTCATCGAATAGAGGAACAAGTTCGTTTAGTTTAATCCACAAACTCTCAACAAGTTCCTTCGCGCCCTCTTCATCTATAATTCCATCATCCAAATCCCTCATAAAGAAGGGGTAGAGATACTGATCGATACGTCCAAGAGAGATTGCCTGCCCATCATAGGTTTCTAGACTAAGTGCCAAATGTGTGAAACGAATGAACTGGATGGCCTCATAGAAGGTACGTGGTGGTTTCCCGGGCACGCGATGGCAAATCTCGGCTATTTTCTCAAGCTCTGATTTTCTTTCGGGATTCACCTCATTATGAACAAGCTCCTGTGCAAGTGAGGCGTACCTGTTCGCAAACTCAATGATTGCATCAGCCATGATGTAAGAGGCAATATAGAATTCAGACTTCTCATCGGGTGCGAGTTTTAGTTTCTCCCGAGCATCGTTTGCAATTTCCTCAAAACCCTTCGAGAAAAGGAGAGGGTAGTTTATGCTCACATGACCATAGCCAGCCATCTCAGTCAGGACAAATGCGGCTCCTGCATACAGCGTATCAATAACATTAGGAGGAGTGATATTCTCAACGTGCGAGAGCAAGGATCTCTCAGCCCAATATGGAGCAATATCATTCAACAGCATGTTGATGGCATCATCAGAAATCGAGTAGGCTTTAGGTTCTCGCGTCCTCAAATCTTCTAGTTCAGGAATCACCCTAGTTCCATGAGCCTCAGGAAAGATAGTTGCCCCTGGTACCTTCTCTACAATTTTACCTACTACTAACTCATTGGGAAGTATCTCGATGGGCATGTTTTTCAAGACGTGGGCGAGGGCCTTCGCTTGACGCACTGAAGCAGGCTCGTTTTCAGTCTGTTTCATAGATTCTGTGAAAAGCGTGGTTCTTATTATTGAAACAGTGGGAACGGATTGAACCATCTTATCCCGTAAAGTTTCCAGCCTGCCATCCATTTCCGGTTTCTCCGGAATTGTAGAAATAATCGCCAAAATATAAAGAGACTGCAATCCTTCATTGATCAGAATATGACACCCTATTCTTTCCCCACTAACTTGACTAGAATCTGCTTGTCTTTCCCTTTAGTCAGTTCGAATAGAAAGCCATCAGCGTGGAATTTCTTCATCTCATCCTCATTAAGATCACCAACAACCAAGCGACCTTCATCACTGTTCAGAAATGCGGACCAGAATTCCAATCTTTCTGTCGCCTCTTGATTGATTGTCTTATTTTTCCTATTCAACCCAATAACCTCTGATAAATCTAAGAATAGTTTCGGAAAGACACAAATTCTAGACAGATTGCAATTTGAATCATAGGTTTCAGAGATTGGCTCCTTAGTATGTAAATTCTTGGAATGAGGAGAAGCTGCTGAGGAAGACTTGGCAGACTTGGATGGTCATGCTTCTTCTAGGCATTTTGGCGCGTTAATGAAAACTCTTAGTAACAGGTACTCCTGGAACGAACGACCGAGAGCAATGGGTCTTCCGATGATAATCGTGCATGGTGGAGCTGGCAACTGGAAAGATGAAAGGATTCCAATTGGCATGGAATTCGTTGATAAAGCTGCAAGAATAGGCTTCGTCGTATTTGAGAAGGGAGGTTCAGCACTTGATGCCGCGGAGGCATGCACAGTGTTCATGGAGAGCTGTGGTGAGCTCAATGCTGGGCTGGGAGCGAGGCCAAATCTTGATGGCGTGCGTGAGTTAGATGCAATGATTGTCGATGGAAGTAATCTGACCTTTGGATCAGTTGCGGCAGTGTGTGATATCCAAAATCCAGTCTCATTGGCTCGATATATAATGGAGAAGACAGACTACGCTTTCTTTGCAGGGGATAACGCGAAACGGATCTACAAGCAGATGATAGCAGATGGCTATCGAATAGAGAGAGAACCTGGCGTGATTGCGCCTGCCTTTGAAATACGGGGAGCAGATACAGTTGGGTGTGTTGCTGTTGATTCCAATGGAAACATTGCGGCGACATCATCGACAGGCGGCATATCAAAGAAGATGCCGGGAAGAGTTGGGGATTCCCCGGTGATGGGAGCAGGAGCTTTTGCGAATGAGGTATGTGGAGCCACCGCAACGGGATGGGGAGAACATATCATGAGAGTAACTCTCACAAGGATAGCAGTGCTTTATGTTGAGCAAAATCTTGGTATTCAAGAGGCCGCAGATAAAGCAATGGCCCTATTTGAAGCCAAGACTGGTAGTGAGGCTGGACTTGTTATGGCAGACACACATGGAAACTGGTCTAAGGCAACAAACGCAAAAGCGATGCCCACAACTGTAGTAGCTGAACACTTGGACAATATTAGCTCCTACACAAAGTGATAATTTGACCATCAAGCTGTCAAGAGCTTCTCAACTACCCTATCATAGTCATCATAGGATCTTAGGCCTGGGAGCTTGCCAACTGGTTTGCCATGTTTGAAACCTATTACCATGGGTACCGATTGTACGCCAAACTGTGCGGTAGTACGTGGATTCTTATCGATGTCAATCTTCCCGAAATAGACCTTTCCTTTATAGTCCTGAGCAAGAAGATTGAATATGGGCACAAGTTGCCTGCAAGGAGCGCACCACTCACCAAAAAAATCAATCAGAGCGGTCTTGGTCTGAGACACTGTATTCCAGAAGGTCGTGTCAGTAAGAAGCTGGACCTGTCCTTTAGATAGGGGCTCTTCTTCCTTTGGCTGTGATGCTCTTTCCATTAAGAGCTCCATCTTCCTGCGCCGGATTGCTTCAAGCTCATCGTCGTTTAGCATCTCGAGTCCCCAGTTCGAGTGTGTAGGGATTTTGCACAACCGAATATGAACTCTTCGGTTTGACAATAAACCTCGCGTAATCAGGTTGCTTTAAATCTATGACCAATCGTCGAGTTTCACTCATAGGAGACCTCTTTAAATGGCTGAACGACCTCTGAAGTATTACATGGCTCTCATCTTGGCCATGTTCTTCTGGGGAGGTTCATGGGTATCTGCAAAGGTACTAGTTACCATGGCTCCGCCTTTGACGATTGGATTCTTTCGATTCCTTATCGCAAGCTTGCTATTCATTGTGCTTATGGCCATTCGAGGGCCCTCACCACTCAAACTGTTCACAAAGGAAAGAGCCAGAATTCTATTCCTTGTGGGACTAACTGGCGTCTTTGGCTATGGGGTCTTTTTTCTGATTGGCATGCAATTCACCACTGCTGCTCAAGGATCTATAATCGCAGGGTTCAATCCAGCAACTGTAAGCCTGTTCGCACATGTTATGCATAAAGAACGGCTTTCAAGAAGATGGCAATACGCTGGGTTTGTCCTAGCATTCACTGGAATCATATTTGTTGTGGGAATTCAAGCACTCATTGACTTCAGATTGGACTATCTGATTGGCAACTTCATTATCCTATGCGCGATGATGACATGGGGATTATACTCATCCGTAGGAAAAGAAGCGATGAAAACAATGTCATCTCTTGAGGTGACTGCTGGAGGTGTATTTGTAGGCTGCGTCCTATTTGGTCTAAGTGCGACAACAGAACAATTCTGGATACTCCCTGTCATGTCTAATCCAGTGTTCTGGCTTAATGCAGTCTACCTAGGAGCCTTTGTCACCTTCATAGGATTCCTGTTCTATTTTGAAGCCATTCGGCAGCTGGGAGCTACAAAAGCCGGGGGATTCATCAACTTGGTACCAGTCTTCGGGACATCTCTGTCATTTCTAATTCTCAGTGAGATTATCTATTGGACTTTTGCACTGGGATTGCTTCTAGTCATCATAGGGATACTCATCATTAATTATCCAGATCCTAATTATAAGCTAGACACATCCATTTCGGAAGAAAGATAATGATGTCTAAGTCCACCAAATGCCACTAGAAATCGGTTTCTAGT
>JBHLQK010000226.1:0-4595 GCA_048884925.1 Candidatus Thorarchaeota archaeon | reverse complement strand
TATGACAGATTCAAGCGATCTTCTGGCAGATTCCTTAGACAAATCTTCCATCGACCTAAGGCAAAGATATCACGCGGTTCCCTAATCATTATTGTTTCAATGACAATCATATTCTTTGCTGCTCTGATCCTCCGTCTATTCCCCCTATTGAACTCGCAACCAGTTCTTCGAGCCTTTGACCCATGGTATCAGCTGAAAGTCACTGAATATGTCGTAGAAAATGGTTATGGGGCCTTCTTTACATGGTTCGACCAAACTACTTGGGTCCCCTTCGGACGCGACATCACAACTACAAGCTATGTTGGTGTACCATTCACAAGTGCATTCTTCTATTTCCTACTCAATGGACTTGGAATTAGTGTCGATGTGCTCACAGTTTCCCTTTTAATGCCAGCTTTCATGGGGGCGCTGACCGTCATAGTTGCGTTCTTCTTGGGACGCGAGCTCATGAACAACACAGTTGGTCTTCTTAGCGCACTGATTCTAGCATTCCTTCCCGCATTCATTCAGAGAACTGTAGCTGGTTTCTATGACAATGAGTGCGTTGGGGTATTTGCCATTGTGCTTTCTACGTTCTTCTATGTCAGAAGCCTAAAACGAGGTTCTCTCCCATCGGCAATAGGCGCAGGTCTGGCGCTAGGCTACCTGATGGTATCATGGGGAGCTGCTGATTTTCTCCTGGGCCTGTTTGCACTCTATGGTTTCTTGATGCTTGTCACTGGAAGATATAGCAAACGTCTTCTGAACTCGTATCTGATTACTATAGCACTTGGCCTATTCATTGGAGGACTGATCCCAAGAAATGGATTTGGGAACCTCACATCGTTTTCAATCTTGGCCCCAATTGGGGTTGGAGTACTACTTGCAGGCTACGAGGTCTGGCAAAGAATTGAAAGCTACAGAGAAACAACTGCAACTTTTCTTGCTCCTCACATGAAACCCATACTCCTAGGTCTAATCACCCCAATAGCCGGAGCCGCTGCATATCTTGCCTATTCAGGCACACTCGAACTGACAATCAGACCTTTTACTTCTAATCCTATTGTTACGCTAGGTAGCAAGTTTCTTTCAGTCATCAACCCATTTATCCGACTTGATCAGCGGATCTTTGCCTCAGTTGCTGAGCACCTCCCCAGTCCATGGGGGAGCTTCTATCATACTCTGAACATTCTGATATTCATCTTCCCCCTTGGGATGTACTTTCTATTCAAACGTGGCCGAGACGAGGACCTGCTGATGTTTCTCTTTGGACTCACTTCAGTCTACTTCGCAGGTAGTATGATTCGACTTAGCCTAATCTTGGCGCCTGGGGTGGCTGTACTTTCTGCAGCTGCAGTGAATGGCATGCTTTCACCATTTGCCAAGGTGGTCACACAGAAGTCAGTCTTTGAGAGGCGGAGGTTCAGAATGAGTTCCTCTCTGACATCTGAACATGCCATTGTAGCATTTGCATTCGTTGGATTACTTCTCTCAGTCAATCTATATCTTGGCGCGAACTATGTCAACCTCTACGTGGGCTCGCCAGAGTTTGCACAAGACTCACTCTCAGGTGGAGCTCGATTCACTGACTGGCAAACTTCAATGACTTACGTGCGTGATGTACTTCCTGATGATGCCGTTGTGGCAAGTTGGTGGGACTATGGATATTGGATAAATGGTGCTGGAGAAGCGGAAACGATAGTGGACAATGCCACTTGGAATCGGACGCAAATAGCGTTAATGGGTTATGCCTTGATGGCGTTAAACCTGACAGAGTCGTTAAAGACATTCAAACAGTGGAACACCACACACGTACTCGTCTACTATGGCCATCGAACATCATGGGCTGGTGGCGATGATGGCAAATGGCCGTGGATGGTACGAATCGCTGAGGACCGGTTCGGCTCTGAACTGATAGACGATGCATGGTACATGGGTGATGATCCTACTACTCCCACAGTGATTGAGGAGGAGTATATGCTTGATGCCTTTTTCGAGTCCACACTCTACAAACTGATGGTCTTCGGAGAACCAAAGACCCCGGAGGAAGGTCAAGGTATGGGGCTCACTACTGACAGAGTCGAGATGGACAGATTCTTTCAGCAGGATGAACGCTGGCTATCTCATATGCCGGTGGACCTTTTTGGTGCTTTCATTAATCCCTATACTAGCTCTAATCTTGGAACTGTCAAGATATACGAGATTGACTATACAATGTATGAGCAATACATGAACCGGACTACTGCTGATTGGATAGCACGTGACAGCGCTCTTCAGTCGATTAGGCTCGATGGTAGTCTGTCCAGTTCGGAGTTATCCCAGCTGAATAGCTACGATGTAGTGTTTGGCGGCAGCTATAGTGCGACTGTACACACCGGAATCAACTCGACCCACATCTACTATGGAATACAGATGGATAACTACACAAAGGGGGAGGACGCGTTCGGAATACAGATTGCTCCACTCGACTCTCCTAGTGATGCTGACCTCTCTCTCATAAACTATGATGGTCATGAGTTCTATGACGGGCACATCGCCTACGATGGGTCTTGGGAAGAAGACTCCTCGGGCACAAACACCACCCTCTTTGCAAGCGGAGAGCATGTGATAGAGTTCCTGATTCCACTGGACAGTCACGATTCACAGGACGTCAAACTGATTCCTGGAATGAACTATCAGATACGGCTGTTGTTCTGGAACAATGCCAACAGTGGTGAACCAACCTTCGACTCTGAATGGGCAACATTCTGGGTTGAAGTGGAACTACACTAGCAGATCAAAGTGCGATTGGTCAAGGAAGGCCAATCGTCACTGGTCTTTTATTATCTCTCTAGATGAGCCCTCGTTTTCCGTTTAGCTTTTCTGCGGTATTCACCATATCGGTCTTGAGGACTGTACTTCGGCGGTTGCGGGGAAATTACTGAACCACCGCATGCTGGACATTTGTCTTCTTCAAGCGTATATTGGTTACAATCTGTGCACTTGAAGAGGCGCGTCATGATAGTCCACTACTTCCGATCAAACTCGAACGAGCCGCCCTTACTCTCTATTATCTTAGTCACTTTGCTCAAGATGTCTGAAAGCAACTGCTCTCCTTCTTGATAATCGGGGCTCTGTATTCTTAGCTTGTATCGTGGAGAACCCAATGTATAAATCTCAACTGTGGACTTGTCCATAGACTGTCCAAGAGCCAAGCCTTCAGAAAGCGCTTTCTTAATGACCTCAATACCTTCCGGGCCTGGAACAAGAATCTTCATCTCTCCCTCTATCTCAATTGACGGGATCTCAATCCTGACTTTGGCTAAGTCTGCAATCTGTTTCTTGAGTTTCTTCGTAGACTCGACATGTTCTAATGCATCTACACCTAAATCGGATGCCAGCTCAAGCCCCTTGTAGATTTCACCAAAGGTATCTTCCATAGGCCAGCCTATCTTCTCATAGACCTTTTCAAGAGTCATGTCGTTCTCCTTTGCAATGAGTTCTAGGAGCTTCTCTGCCTTTTGCGCACGTTTCCACTCGTTGTTCTTAGCTCTTTTTGCCTCTGTTGAAACACGCCTCAAAGAGCAGTCAATATGACGTTTCTGAGCGTCAACCTGAAGGACCTTTATGACAACGCGTTGGTTTTCGTGGATATGATTTCGGATATTCCTGACCCACGTGCTGCTAATCTCCGAAATATGGATGAAGCCCTCTTTGTCACTGTACTCAGGTAGCTTGACATATGCGCCATACGGTGCCACCTTGGATGCCACAGCAATGGCATACTCATCTGGCTGTGGCCATTCTGCACGTTTCAGGACCATTATCTCTTCTCCTTCTGAGAAATCCGCAAGGGTGTGCTAATATAGATTTGGGAGTGAAAGAAGGATTTAACAGGTCTTGAAAAGGACCGACTGCTTCAAGGATACTCTTCGAGCTCCCGTGCGATGGCCTCAAGCTTAGCCTTGCCGCCACTCGGGCGTGCCAGGACCTTTTCACACTTCAGGCATTTCACTTCGGTCGTGGCGTGTGCGAAGATGATCTGTTCATTCTCACAATCAAGACACTTGACCTTCAGGAACCTTGATTTTGGCTGTTGGACAATCTCTCCCTTATCCATTATCTTCACCTACACCCGAAGCACTTCGAGTTTCTTCAGTCTCATGCCCTTTGTCTGGAAGGTATGTTCGCAATCCTTGCATTTGTACTTGAGCACAGTTTTCTTTGTAGTCTTTGCAAAGCGCTTCTGAATGTTCTTAGGGAATGAACCATAGCCCTTTGTCTTCCTTTTCATTCGGCGCTCGCCCTGTGCCATGCTTCGTCTCTTTCCTGCCTTGTATGTCGATATGGCATGTATAGTATGGTTCTTGCATCTGGGACAGTATTTTCTGAGCTCGCTTTTGATTTTCATGCGAATCACCAGTTTCGGGCTGAGGCATCCGACTTTGAGTTGTTTATAACCCTTAGGGCATGTGCCTTTGAAATTATGAAGGGTGGTTCTATATCCAGCCAAACTCGGTTGCGATGTGGGATATAATTGTGGCAATCAGTAATAGAGCTGCAAATATCACAACCATTGTGGGACCCACCTTAATTCCAGGTGTCTCGTCCTCGAAGAAGCGTATAAGCCCGGCTCC
>JBHLQK010000225.1:0-4655 GCA_048884925.1 Candidatus Thorarchaeota archaeon | reverse complement strand
CACAAAGTATTTCTGAGATGAGCCTCTGAGATGCTGTTTGAAGTCGAGGGAGTGAAAACCATTGCCAGCGCTCGAATATCTTCTTGTATATACTCAATCGGGCCTTCCTATCTATAGCAAATGCTATGGAACCTTCTGCAAAAACGCTTTCAAGCAACCTGAACTACTCTCGGGATTTCTGTCAGCCATTGAAACTATTCCATTGACAATTTCAGATGGTATGTCACTGCAGTCAGTGAAGATGGGATCAACAGAAATGAGGTTCTCCAAGACGACTCCAGATGGACATTCAGTTGTGATGGGGCTTTCCGATGAAGCGCCTGAAGTCGCCAACATTGTATTCGAAGCTGTTTCAAAGACTCTTGCGAATAACCGTTTCCGAAATGTCGACTGGAACTACATTACATCTGATCTAATGGAGGCATTTGAAGCAGAGCTCCTCAACAATGCCCTTCCTGAAGCAATGCACAACTATGGTGGTTTCGAAGATCGATGTACCCTCGGTGCTATGTGTCCTATTCACACTAATGCCAACAAGTCGAGAGCCAGCCGTATATGGGGAACAATCAGAGAAAAGTATACAGCTATGAAGCAGAGGATGAGCGGTGGAAGCTGATACAAATAAGAGAAAGAGGGAATAATTCCCCCCCTCTCACTAATTCTTCACAATTGCGACTATTCGGAACTGTTCATCAACCTGCTGAATCGTTGCTGTGAAGGTATCACTTGCACTGAGGTTCAGAAGCGTGTACCAGTCGGTGAGATTCATCCAATCTCTTGTGCCTTCGATATAGGGATACGTTGCGTTGTCAGTTCCTAGGAGTATGTGTGTATCCCCATCATAGACGAAGGATGTTACGTTAGTTATAGTGGCAGTCAATTCGAAGGTATCTTCCAGTTCCGGCTCAATGGAGCCTCCGAACAAAGCGACATATCCCGCTCTGGTTGCCTGCACCAGGGCTGCGCCTGATAATGTTCCTCCAAGCTCCAAGATGTAGTACTTGTCTATGTTTGATGCATCCACTAGGGCTAGCGCATGGAGCCGCATATCAGAAAGAACGTATTCTTCTGAGTCTGAGTCATACCATCCATCCGCCCAGTAGATTGGTGTATACCAAGTCCATTTTATCTCAGTTGGACTAATCTGAACAGGATAGAGAAGTGGCATAGCACCGTAGTAGAATCCAGATGCCGGGGGTGGAAATTGACTTACTACATTTGAGGCAGCGGCGTCCCCGCTCACATAGCCCAATCCACTTAGGTCATGATAATAGACAGTATCCAGTGTAGCACGAAATATCCCTGCAAGCGCCCTGGAATTAGTGACAGGGTGAACTGCAATAAATGCTTCAACTCTAGCAGTGTCTGGATTCACAATATACCGAGTATCTTCAGTCATCTCCAGTCGATCACCAGAAGGTGGTATTATCCAGAGAAGTCCTCCTGCAAAGAGGTCGAATCCTTCACCTCTGCGGTATCCTCCCCATCTCGTGACCTCTCTCTCAAGCCATTCTTCTGCATAAGCCTGAGTAATCCAAGATGGCGTTTCAGCTATTGTGGGGTATGCAATCACCGACCCATTCTCCGAATATACAATCGGTCCAATTGCCTTCTCGACGAAGTCGAATCCTAATGGAGTCCTTGTTTGCACATAGACCAAGTTGTCGGCGGGGTCCCAAGTTGGATAGGCATATTGATAGGCAGCAGTCATGTCGTTGAGGTAGTTTCCGAATCTAATGTCCCTATCCCACCACAAGCCTTCGCCAACGGGAATTGTTGTTTCTGTAATGATTTCCGGCTCAGTAGCCTGAGGATCATTCGCATCAACTACAATGAATCCCTTGATGAAATTCTCAGCCAGCACATTAGTCGACACAATGGTACACACCCAAACCAACCGCCCATTTCGCGTGGTTATGTGTGCAGCTGAAACTTCCACATTGGAGCCAAAGGGCGATATATGCTGATTAGCCACATATTCGGCATACTCCTCAGTAACAAGCCTGACCATCTCATCAGGGATTGACGAGTTGAACAGTGCCTCGTCTGTTTCAACTATCATGTCATCAAAGTACGTTGCATTTGCGATATCAGAGGTCCAACCAATCAAACCTGAGAACATTGGCATCAAAAGCACTATCAGTAGACCAAAACATGTCAAGGGCATTCTGAGTCCAGCTATCATGTCCTCCATTTCGCCAGGACGAAATCCACTGGCAAACATGAGCAGGATTCCCAGACTTAGCACAAGACTGAGGATAGCCCATGGAAGGGTCATCATCATCAGAAGTGTGATCACACCCCAAGCAATAGCACCCCATGCTAGACGCAGTGGCAGCCATTTGAGGAGCATATTTGACCGAAACATGTCCATGGATAGTGGAATTGGTATTGAATGAGCAATAAGGGATATGATTAGGAAAAGCATTACATTCATGAGTTGGTCCTCTACAGGGCACTCGTTGTGCAAGTCAGCACAATGGTGCTTTTAGCCCTTTCTTCCTATGCCAAGAATCTATCTCTTGAGTTTCTTGTATCTCGATACAGCTCCGCCTGCTTCTAATATCTCTCTCATAAATGTGGGTAGCGGTTCACCTTGAAGCACCTTGCCTGAGTCATTGTTGATGAGCGTTCCATCAGTGAAGTTGATAGTCAAGGCATTGCCGTCCTCCACATTTGAAGAAACACCTTTCACCATCATCAGAGGTAATCCTACATTGAATCCATTTCTATAAAATATTCTGGAAAACGATTCGGCCACGACGCATCCGATGCTAAGTTCCTTGAGGATCTGTGGAGCCTCCTCCCGTGACGAGCCCGAACCAAAGTTTCTTCCTGCAACAATAACATCGTTCTTCTTCACATTGGCCGCAAAGTCTGGTCTGGGAATCTCTAAGGCGTGTTTTGCCATCTCCTTATAGCTCAGGAGTGTGAGATAACGACCTTGGATTATCTGGTCAGTGTCAATATTGTTCCCAAGAACCCATGCCCTGCCCTGAATCTTGTCATAAGGTTTCACACTCAAACCCTCCTTGGATCAGTGATTTCCCCTTTTAGCGCGCTGGCAGCAACAGTTGCTGGCGAAGCCAAGTATACCTTGGACTCTCGATGACCCATCCGACCTGGGAAATTTCTATTTGTGCTGGAGATACACACCTCACCCGCACCTAGGACGCCTAGATGTCCGCCGACGCACGCTCCACAGGTCGAGTTTGTCACAATCGCACCTGCTTGCATGAGAGTTTCGATATGACCACTCTCTAGTGCTTGCATGTACGTCATCTTGCTAGCTGGTGTGATAATCAATCGAATATCGCGATGAATCTTCTTGCCCTTCAGTATCCTAGCTGCTATCTCAAGGTCCTGTATTCTGCCGTTTGTGCATGAACCAATGAATGCTTGGTCGAACTTGGTACCCTCTACCTCAGATGCAGGGACTCCATTTGTAGGATTGTCAGGGATTGCAACCATAGGCTCTAGAGGCACTGAGTCTATGCTATATTCGAGTGTGTCTAAATAATCTGCATCAGGGTCTGGTTCGATTTGAGTCCATATTCTAGATGGCGCATGTTCTCTCATCCATGCATCAATGTGTTTGTTGCATTTCATTGGTGCACACTTGGCTCCTGCTTCTGCAGCCATATTGCAGACAGTCATTCTCTCTCCAACCGACATCGACTCTATCGTGGAACCATGAAACTCCAATGATTGATAGTTGGCTCCATCTGGACCAAGGTCAGCAATAATCTTGAGGATGAGATCCTTACTCATCACATAATCAGCCAATTTCCCTTCTACCTTCACGGAGATTGACTCTGGAACTCTGAACCAGATTTCACCTGTGGAGATTATGAGGGCTGAGTCTGTGGCTGCAAGCCCCGTGGAGAACGCATTGAAAGCACCATAAGTGGTGGAATGTGAGTCACTTCCCACAATGAGGTCGCCGGGCGCAACGAGTCCCATCTCAGGGAGAACTTGGTGCGATATCCCGCAGTCCACGTCACAGAAGTGTCTGATCCTCTGTTCCTTGACGAATTGCCGATTCCGACGATGAATCTCAGCACTATCAACATCTGGGGCTGGAGCCCAGTGATCATTTACAACTAAGATACGATCAGCGTTCCATACCTTATCGAAATCCATCTCTTCCAAGATTGGGAGGATGCGGGAGCCGAGGACTTCATGGACCATCAGTAAGTCTACCGACGCCTCCACGATTTCTCCTGCAGTTGCCTCACCCTTTTCCGTGTGACTACCAAGAATCTTCTCAGCAAGAGTCGTTCCCATTGGAATCACCTCGACATTCTCTTGATAACCTCTGATGCGACTTCCTTCGTTGTGGAGGGCTTTACATTCGACCATTTCCCAGCACAGAGGTCTGGAGTACGTACACTACTATCTCTAAGTGTTTCAATGACACTCTTCCGAATGATTGAAGCTGCTATGGCAGCTGCTTTATCGTTATGATGTGTGGACAGCCATTCAAACATCATCCCAACAGACAGGATTGCAGCCAACGGGTTGGCCATATTCTTGCCAGCGATATCAGGTGCAGACCCATGCACTGGCTCAAACATACCATTCTTTTCACCAATATTTCCGGACGGAGAAACTCCAAGCCCACCTTGGATGGCACCTCCCAGATCGCTTATGAT
>JBHLQK010000224.1:0-4659 GCA_048884925.1 Candidatus Thorarchaeota archaeon | reverse complement strand
GCATCCCCTTTTGTAAAGAAGTAATATACATCACCCACAATCTCGATTGCCACAACACGATGGACTACTGGAGCCCCCGTGTACCAGTCATCTTCGTAGACTACGATATCACCAATTTGAATACTCTCAGCAGCCCTACCTTGAAGCACAAGTAGGTCTCCGCGCAGAAGCGCAGGCACCATTGAATCGCTTGTGACAACCACCAGAGGAGTTGCAGTTCCCATTCCCACCATGAATACACCGTAGCCTCCAATTGTGAGAAGGACCACAAATGCCAACACAATCACAGTCTTCTGTACTTCTGACCGTCGTTCCCAACCCATTGCTCGGCGAGCTCGCTCCATAGATGGTGCCTCAACTGACGTGAGGAAATCCAGTCTACTAATAAAACTGACGACCTTTCAAAATTAGGCGCCGAACGTAATGTTAAACTGACAGTTAAAGGTGTTTGAATACATCATGAGTAGTCTATGGGTCAAGACCTGGAAGAACACACCTCGTATCGACTGTGGACTCTGCGGAGAATCCAACTGCTCAAGTTTTTCGCGAGCACTGATCGTAGGCAAGAAGAGCATAGATGCATGTCCCTTATTGGGATTGGAGAAGTACTCAGACTTAGCGGACGAACTTGAAAAGTTGAGTGAGCGAAAGCCAACTCTCATTGGCAAACCTGCTTCAAAGCTCCCAGAAGATGGCATGATTCTTACTAAGCCATGCAAGGACACTGATGAGAAGGTGATGGCTGAGCTTCGTGTCTTCAATGGTGTGGAAGCTGGAAATCCCATACATTATGGAGTGTTCGAGCCCGGGCTTCTCTGTGACCTTATGGACTGCATTGCTGCAAGATTCGAGCTGACTCGTTGTAGTAGAGACCTAGGCTACGGCCGCGCTGAAATTGAAGACATGAGTATAACAATTCTTCAAGACGGCCGGCTCAATATGAGAAGAGTGAGTGATGAAACACGTGTCTTGGAGTTGTTCAAACAGATTGAGCGAGCGATATTCGGGTCAGTAATCTGCAACTGCTGCGGAAACGATTTGCTTTCGGTGCTTGCTGGTTTCGCTCCATCCATAGAGGCAGAACATACGGTTCTCTCTGCAGGCAGCACGCTTAGTCTTGATCCAGAGGTATTGAAAGGATCTTTTGGGAGAGATGTGATTCTAAATCAGCCAGGAAATGCAGGTGCCCAAATTGCCGAAGCAATTAGTGATGCATTGAATCGCCTTGAAGCTGCATTAGAGCATCTCGAATCAAGAGATTTCTCTTCCGCATCATATGGTCTAGAAACCAATGAATGCGTCATCGTTGAAGCTGCAGTTTCAGCTACGGATGACACATTATACACCATCGCGATAATGTCACTTGCGCTTCTTCGAGCAATACATAATGCACAGTTGGGTATTGATGAACTTGGCAAATTACTTCAAAACTCGCCTGATGATGTAATGCGTTCAGCGATCGAATTGCTATCGAAGGCGAAGGAAGGTTCTCTCAGCAAATCTGACGCTCAGTCAGACGAGATGATTGAATCACTAGCTCATTTGGCCCGCGTTAATAGAGCCTGCAAGCTTCTTCAAGACTGGCATTGGAAGGATTAGTGTGTCCATTTCCTCGTCGCTTTGTCAATGATGCTCTCTGCCCTCGGATGTTGAGTAACGTCTCGCCATTCATTAACCCATTTCCATTCTGCTTTGGTGCCTATGCTATTATGGAATATTTTGAGATTCTGTGCCTCAAGCCGTGCACATTTCATTGCCTGATGGTCATCACATTTGGAGGGGGGACATTCTGTTGAACTGACAACATACCATAGGTCCTTATCCAGTTTTGTGATAGCTATCATTGCTGGACAGGGTCGTATGTTTTCCTTGAAGACAACATGATCGCCTTCTTTGATATCATTTGAAAACCCTTCTGTGACTGAGCCATCCTGCCGTTCAACTGTCACAGTATAGTCTGTGATTACTCTCTCTACTGCCGTTTCTACAAGTTTAAAGCTCGCGCTAACAATAATTCCGTCACCCTTATCAGAACTCTTAGCAGTCATGATGATTCCTCTGTTTCATCTACTTGATATTCAGTCATTAGGCACTTTATGTTTTGCCGAAAACAATCATTTAGCTAATTAGTACAAAATGAACTTGGACCTCACTCCTTAATAGCCAGCAATCTTGATTGCATCGGTACTCGGTGTGCAAAATGCGGATAACAACTGTTCGTTCAGAAGGTCTCGCCCAACTGTCATACTTTGTTAGTTCAGATGGTGAGGCAATGATCATTGACCCAAGGCGAGATGTTGATATCTATCTAAAACTCGCAGCCGAAAGTCAAACACAGATTACTCATGTGTTCGAAACCCATAGGAATGAAGACTATGTCATAGGCTCATTGGAAATCAAATATCATGTCCCGAGCGTGCAAATAGCTCACAGCAAGGAAACTGGATTCAAATATGGTGATGTTTCGATAGCCCATCAGGATTCTTTTAGGATTGGCGATATGCGGGTCACCTGTCTACACACGCCAGGTCACACAGACGACAGCATATGCTATCTAGTTGCAGATATATCAGTAAGCCAGATACCGCTACTCATGTTCACTGGAGACACTCTCTTCGTAGGAGAGGTTGGAAGGACCGATTTGGTTGACAACAAGAAAATTGAGATTATGTCACGAAAACTCTACAATAGTCTCAAAGAAGAAATTCTACCACTTGTAGATGGCATTGTGATACATCCTGGTCATGGTGCAGGCTCAGTTTGTGGTGGAAACATTGGAAAACGCGATTTCTCAACTCTGGGCTACGAAAGAATCAACAATCCCTGGCTAAGTCTTGAAGAAGAAGACTTTGTTAGACTCAAGCTGAATCAGAAACTGACTCTATCGGATTACTTCAAGCATTGTGAGAGGCTCAATACTATAGGACCACCAATTGTAGCTGAGCAGCCAATGCCACGCGCTCTTGATCCAAATGCGTTTGAAGCCCTCATGGAAAAACCCGGGCATGTAGTGGTTGATACAAGAGCACCCGATTTCTTTGTTTGCGGTCATATTCCTGGCGCAATCAATACCCCCCTCAAAGAGATGGGCCAATTTGTTGGATGGGTCTTGGACCAAGAAGACAACTACCTGTTGGTACTGGAGAGAGCAGAAGACCTTGAACAAGCGCGAAATTACCTACTCAGGGTAGGCTTTGATTCCGTAGTGGCATATCTTGCAACTGGAATGGATGGATGGTATGACAGCGGCAAGCCAAGGGGAATACTCAGGACAATCAGCCTCGCAGAATTGAAGCTTGGAATGGAGAGTGGCAAAATCGAAATGATAGATGTCCGACAGCCACACGAACAGGGAAAGGAATTCATCGAGAAATCCACATTTCTCCCATTGACCAATCTTGAGAGAGAGCAAGGAAATATCGACAAGAGCGGACAGAAAGTCACAATGTGTCCGAGAGGAGTAAGAGCCACAGTAGCAGCCAGCATATTGAAGAGAGAGGGTCATGAAAATGTGTCAGTAGCGCTCGATGGAATTAAGGGTTGGAAGAAGAGCGGTTATCCCATAAAAGCCGCAGAATGAGATTCAATCAATAAATTTTCAGAATAACGGATGGAATATACGCTATGTCACGGAATTTCTCAGGAAGATCGGATGTGTTTGCCAAGAGTGGCATGGTAGCAACATCCCAACCCCTAGCCACTCAAGCAGGACTGAGGATTCTTCAAAAGGGTGGTAATGCTGTTGATGCTGCAGTCGCAGCTGCAGCTGTCCTAGATGTTGTTGAACCTTTCAGCACAGGTTGTGGAGGAGATGCCTTTGCGTTAATCCACCAACCTGGTTCGAAGATGCCTATTAGTTTCAATGGCTCAGGAAGAGCTGGGTCTCTTGTATCGCTCGATGCACTACGCGGAAGGGGTTGGGAAGAAATGCCCCTCCTAGGAGGCGCTCCTGTAACAGTTCCAGGGGCTATTCAGCTATGGTGGGATCTAGTGGACGCGCTAGGCTCTCTTGAGATGAGTGAAATTCTTCTAGACGCTATTCGATATGCCCGAGAAGGCTTTCTAGTCTCTCCAATAGTCGCTCAAGCATGGGCATCCATCGTTGGCCGACTTCAAAATGATGCCGCTCGTCAGGTCTTCACGCTGAATGGTCAAGCGCCTTTGATGGGCGACACTATGAGAAACAGAAACCTTGCTGATGTCTTTGAACGACTCGCTAGAGAAGGGGTGGATTCGTTCTATCGCGGCGACATAGCAGAGGCAATCGTGAGCACTGTCCAGAAGCATGGTGGTTTTCTGACAATGGATGACATGAAGAGCCACAGGACTGTTGAAACAAGCCCAATATATACTGACTATAGGGGTCTCTGCGTGTATGAGCACCCTCCAAATAGCCAGGGCTTTGCAGCACTTCAGATGCTCAATCTAATGGAGGAGTATGACATTCCTGCCCATGACTCATTGTCCGTTGAGCGATACCATATTATGATTGAGGCTAAGAAACTCGCATACGCTGACCTTCATCAGCACTGTGCAGATCCAGAGTTCTACGAAGTCCCAATACCTCAGCTGCTATCAAAGGCATACTCCAAAGCCCGTTCTACACTCATTAAGAGTGATGGTGCCGCTGATTCCTTTGCCACAGGCATTCCTTTAGGA
>JBHLQK010000223.1:0-4680 GCA_048884925.1 Candidatus Thorarchaeota archaeon | reverse complement strand
GTTTCCAGTACCATCTCACTTGAAGTTGTGACCCGACGCAAGGATATTGGACTCATGAAGTCAATCGGCACCTTGATGGACACGATTTTCGACCATTTTATGGCACAAGCCCTAATCCTCCTCGGGTCTAGTGTGATAATCGGAATTGCTGCAGGAGCATTTCTTTATGTGCTCGGTCTAGCTTGGATGGCATCACTTGTTCCCTCCCTCAGTTTCTCTTTAGAATTTCCCTGGCTCCAAGTTCTGGCATATGCTGCAATCTATCTTATCATTGGATTTTTCGCAGCTCAAAAGCCAATCTATGATACCGTGCATGAATCCCCAATAGCAGCACTGAACCCAGAGGTTGGCACAAAAGTGAGAAGAGCAGGATATCTGGATACTTTCGGATTGCCATTTCGTATTGCCACAAAGGGCACAGGTCGAAGATTTAGGGGGTCTGGCCGTACTTTGCTCTCTCTCTTTCTCAGCATATCTTTGGCATCGATGTTATGGATTGGTGGAGGAGTAGTAGAAGCAACCACTGACGCATACATCATCAGGTCGATGGGTTCAGATGTCATAGCGATTGGCAATCCTGACCTACTGAATCAATACTATGATGCCTACTCTCTTAATGGCGACACGCTGAACGAGTCTTTTGATTTCATTAGCAGCCCATACATGATACCATCAAACCTCATCGGTAATGTGACAGAGCTGCCTGCCGTTACGAAGATCGACTTACGACTGCTGCAATTCGCGGACATACGTGAAGGTCCTGGAATCATATGGAATCCCACCTTTGAGCAATATGAAAGCATAGGCCAAGGCCGGCGCGGGACTGCTTTGATTGTTGGTCTTGATTGGGACTCGACTGTATCAGACTGGTTCTTTGAAGGCGAAGAGGTGAGCTCGGACCTTGATGTATGGATTGGAGGGCAGATAGCGGTCACCTTGTATGATGATCCACTTGTGCAAAAGCTAGAAGTAAGTGGCTCTTCGCTGAATGTCAGTGCCATCGCGTTTGATATTCTCAATGGTGGTGAAGTTGCGTTCCTCGATCTTGAACGGATGCAGGACCTCTTTGGTGTTTCCGGAGTGAATCTAGCCCTCTTTCAACTAGAAGGATATGCCCCTTCAACGATAGCCCAAATTGAAAGTCTTGCCCATGCTGAGGGCTTTGAGATTTTCCTCCAACAGGACCTGCTCGAAGAGAATCTCGATACGATTGGCGCATTTTGGCTACTGATTCAGCCATTACCAATAATGGCTCTGATAAGCGCTTTTCTTAGTCTAATGAATTATCTACTTGTTTCTGTATTTGGCAGACTGCGTGACTATATTATAATGAAATCAATCGGAGCCAAGCCCTCATTTATCGCCAAGACAATTATCGCTGAGGGTGTTGATATCGGAATGAAGTCAGGAATTCCAGCTGTGTTTGTAGCCACAATATTCAGCATCTACTTCCTAATTCCCGAAGCGGCTGTTCCTTCACTTCTCTATCTTCCGCTTGCTATGGTCACTACCCTTGTGGCACTTCTGGTAGTAGTCGTGCTGGCTGCTATCCCAGTTTATCTCCTATTCCAGAGCAAATCAGAACTTCGTGTCACCGAGTTCTCAGTATAGAGCAATCTTCTTTAGCACAGGACCAAGGGTGAATTTGGTGACAGTCAGGTGTCTAATGGGTCTGCGGATGAGGAATACAGCATCCACTGGATAGGTGATGTAGTTGATAGTGTACTTGCACGCGATGTTGAGGAGTACTTAGTTTCTACCGGGAAGAGCATAAGTGGTAGCATTCCCATTAGCTTCTACCGTGAGCTCATAATAGCTGATGTCATCAAGCGGAAACTCCTTGAAGCTGGAAAGAAGGCACGGACTCTCTTTGTGGCAGATGATTTTGACCCGGTGCGTTCATTTCCTGCAAGTGTGTCACTCCCTCTTGATGAGTGGCTTGGAATACCATATTCAAAGGTGCCTGATGAGTTTGGATGCTGTGAGAGCTTTGGAGCCCATGCAGCAAATGAGTTCATCGAGACGTTTCCACAATTCGGTGTTAATCCCCAAGTCGTATGGCAAAGCAAACTATACGAAACTCCAGAAATGCTGGAAGCCACTAGGTTGTGTTTGAAGAACACGGAAACCATTCGTGAGATACTCATCGAATATGTAGCTCGTGACTTCAATGATGAGCAAAAGGCAGACTATATCGAATCTATGGAGAATTGGTTTCCGGCCTCTGTATTCTGTCCCTCCTGTGGACGTATTCAGGCAGGTGCGAAGGGGGAAATTGTTGTTAATAGAATCACAGACTATGATTCTGTTACTGACAAAGTTTCCTTTTCATGTCCGTCTTGCGGCCATACAGATGAAGCACCTCTCACTGAACTTCGAGTGAAACTCTCTTGGCGTATTGATTGGCCAGCAAAATGGTACGTACTAAATGTTACCTGTGAGCCTGCAGGAAAGGACCATTCAGTGAAAGGTGGTTCTTTTGATACTGGTCTAGAGATATCACGTCGCGTCTTTGGATGGGACGGTCCTGTAAAAGTTCCTTTTGAGTGGGTGCGAATTGGAGGTCGGGACATGTCAACCTCCGAGGGAATTGTCTTCAGTCCAAAAGTATGGCTTTCTATCGCCCCTCCAGAGCTATATCGATATTTGATGCTAAAGCCACCTCTTGAGCGTGCAATCGATTTGTATCCTGAACGAATACCAGACTTTGTAGATGAGTTTGATAGATTTGAGAGGACCTACTATGGTTTAGAGGATGCTTCTGAGGAGCGGATGGAAATCATTCAGCTGTTATACCCTCTCTGTTTAGCTGGTGATGTTTCGGAGAAGTATATCCCTAAACTTCCATTCAAATTTGCAGTCATAACATCACAGATGGAAGACATTCTTGGCGCTGAAACGATTTTCCAGCGATGTGAACAGGTTCTCAAAAAGCAATATGGAATTGATACAATCCCCCCTGAGGCAAAGGAACTAATTCCAGTCAGACTGCGAAGGGCTAAGACTTGGGCACTTGAGTATGGAACTGAAAGTGACAAGGTTGAGGTTCCCAAATCTGTTCCCAAGGAGATTATTGAAACACTCACTGAAACTGATCGGGAGTTCCTACACAAATTTACCGAAGTCCTGAAGGGGAATCTTCTTGATGATGAGGACTTGCAGAGCAAAATCTTTGAAACAGCTCGTAAAGTAGGCTTGAAGGATAAAAGAGCATTTGTTGTTCTCTACAGGATTCTAATATCCAGAAAATCAGGTCCAAGATTGGGCGGGTTCCTAAACCTTCTTGGAAATGAATGGGTCTTTGAACGTATTATGAGTGTGCTCTGAATACCCCACAACACGTTTATTAACGCAATTCAAGTCGGCGAAGCCCGACCCAGGGTCCTGGAAAAGTGAATCTCATGCTTGGAAAACTGAGAGAAAGATATCAGAAAGTCATGATGCCTGTGGGACGGATATTGGCAAGAACAGGAATCACTCCCAATATGATAACTGGGCTCACCCTAATAGTTGCTCTTGTGAGTGCCTACTTTTTCTTCCTTGGTGATCTTATTCTGGGATTTCTCCTCATGCTTCTCACCGTTATTATGGACATGTTTGATGGAGCTGTTGCTCGTGCCGCTGATCTTGGGACCAAATTCGGGGCCACATTCGATCATACTCTAGATAGATATGCCGAGTATCTATTCATTCTTGGATTGATGATGGGGCCCACCGTCATGACACCAGTCACCTGGTGGACAATAGCCCCGGGTGAAAGCTATCTCCCTTGGTTCTGGGGAGTGTTCTCACTCTTTGGCATGATTATGGCGAGCTTCTCAAGAGCCAAAGCCGAGTCAGTTGGAGGCATGGAGAGCTGCTCAGTGGGTATTGCTGAGAGGCAAGAGAAGCTAATCTTGACCTTCGCTGGTATACTCCTCCTAGCTTTTCCTCCGACAAACATCTGGTTGGATTTCCTGACTCTGCTACCTCTGGCAGCAACGGACCTGTTTGTTGCAGCTGAAATAACAAACATCCTTACGCTGTGTGTAGTAATTGTCGGAATATTGTCACACATCACTGTAGTTCAAAGGTTGGTATATGCGCGAAAGGTCATCCTGCAAACGGAGGAGGAAAAACAAGCCAATGTATGACATTGTCATGATTGGAAATCCCGCATTTTATGAGAATGAGGCAATGGAACTAGCTAGCGGCGCCGCATATGCAGCAATTACTGCATCCAAGCTGGGAGTGGAGAATGTAGCTTTTATAGGCGCTGTAGGGAATCACCTGCGGCATCAAGTAATTCAGGTCTTTGATGAGCACGATATCGAGTTTTTCCTGATTGATTCTACTGAAACAAACAGGTTTCTGGTTTCCTTGGACATCCAAGGGACGAGATTCGTTAATTTATCTGGAACAAGAAGACAGATTGGAATCCGTGATATTCCAGACGAATTCTTGAATGCGAAGGCGATTCTACTTAGTCCCGTCCTCCGTGAGGTACATGCTGAATTAATCGAATGGCTCTCAGACTCCTCTGATTCAATGATTTTCCTAGATCCCAGATTCCGAAGAATAAATGAGAATAACCGCGTTCGGCTAATGGGAAATCATAGAGTGGCTGAAGAAGTATTGAGCTTTATTGATTTGGTAAAGCCAAACCGAATGGAATCTATGATTATGACTGGAGAGGAAGAC
>JBHLQK010000222.1:0-4728 GCA_048884925.1 Candidatus Thorarchaeota archaeon | reverse complement strand
AAAATAGTTACTACCATTGACACAATGCCCCAGCGGAAATATCGGTCTGCTCGGCCAAGGGAAAGATGTAACCATCCGTGTGTTCTGTAAATCAGCATTATCCCTATTGCCGGGCCGAGAAAAGAAAATATCTCTCCAGCCTTGTCCCATTGCGGACCCAATACTAAACGAATGAAATCCTTACCAATAAACAAAAGAACCGAAACGAAAAGAAGCCATCGGTCAATCTGGATAGCTGCAATCCCTGTAAGAAGGGCTACTATGGGAGCATATAGGAAGATGATTGTTGCTGTGTTAAGACTGGTGTTAATGATATTCTGTTCTTGGTTGCCCTCTGCCAAGTAACCCCATACCAACACCATAGCAGTGCACGGACTGGAAGACAGAAGAATGATTGCCACAATCAGTTGTGGATTGCCTCCGAGGAAGAGATTCGCAAGCAGGAATCCCACGATGGGAGCAACAATCCAGTTGGAGAACAGAGTAAGAATAATTGGTTTGGGCGCCCTTCTCAGCTTGCGCAGTTCAGAAGTCTGTATGTTGAGCATTGCTGGATACATCATCAAGAAGAGGAAAATGCCAATGGGTATTGAGATGCCCCCAAACTGCATGGAATCTATTGCTTCGCCGATAGAGGGAAGGACTTGAGACAGGAGAATTCCTGTAACCATACATACGACTACCCACAGGGGCAAGTATTTCTCAAAGAGTCCAAGGTGTTTGCTCTCCGTAATTCGGCTTTCACTCATAGAATCACCGTACTATTGGCCAGTTACAAGTTGTAACAACGAACTTCCTCGATATTTATATTTTTCTATAAGTATCCAGGATTCTCAGTGCTATGTAACGCAGGAAGCTACAATCAACTTTTCAAACCTAGAAATTCTGCCAAATCAGACCGGTCTTCTCGGACTATATCTAGATTGATTGGTTGAATCACCCTGACTAGAGATTTCCGCTTATCTGCATACTCGCCTTGTTTGAGTGGCTCACAATCATCAATCTCTCTTTCGCCATTCATCAGCAGAGTAGCAAAAGCAAAACAGCCGGACTCCCCACAGTCACCGCAGTCAGTCTGGGGGAGAAGTTTGTGTATCTGGAGCGCATTGATGTTCTCCTTTGCATGCACAACATCTGGCTCAGCAGGACCGTTGGTATCCAGATAGGCAAATGCTCTTGTGAAAGTCTTTGCGAGGACCATTAGTTGGTCCAATGCCTCTTCTTCATCTTTGAGGAAAGTCATGGCTATCTTTCCACTCCCGAAGACTGTTGTTGAATGTCCAGCCCGCTTTGTAGTAACACAGGCAAGACTCCTCGAGTAGTTGGCATTTCGTAAATGGAGGAAAAGAATCTCCAGGATTGGAGTCAGATCTGCCTCGAACTTTGCGATTATTCGGATTCGCCTTTCATCAGCCAGGCATGGTTTCACTTCAGCCACGGAGAATGTAAAGCCCTCTGTGGTATGTGTCTTCATGAAACAGTTCCTTCTGTATTTCGTTCATCAAACTTTGGCATGAACAGATTCCATTGATATAATGATATATTTATATAGTTCGATGATTGAGCGGTTCCAAAGTCGGACTGACATGGATGCGGAAGAAGTTGAAAGTTGAGATCTTGGGAACGGGTTGCACAAAGTGCAAGACGCTGGAAGAAATGGTCAGGGAGATCGTGGAAGAACTAGATCTAGATGTTGAAATTACCAAGGTCACAGACATCAATAAGATAGTTGAATATGGAGTAATGCTGACTCCAGGCCTTGTTATTGATGGCGAGGTCAAAGTGACCGGCCGGCTTCCTAGTAAAGATGAGATTGAGAGCCAATTGAAGGATGCCACCAAGTAGTTGCCAAGAAGCAACCTTCAGTGGTTTTGGCTCCAGACTACTAGGGGAGTAGAGAGAACAGGGCTGTTGTCTTGAGAAATTCTGTGCGCCTTGTCACTAGCTCTGCTCTTAGAAGAGTATATGGACCCCAAAGTAGGGGAGAATCAGTAGAGTGCCAATGATGACTAGCAGAAGCCCAACAAGAATCTGCACTTTTCTTGCCGATTCCGCCAAGGTAGTTGTCATTCGGTTCCTCACACTTTCGGAGAGTAGTGCAATAGCGAGGTATGGTATTGATATTCCAAGCGTCAATGCAATGAAAATGAAGGACAGAATGGCTATATTGTTCTGAGTGGTGATGTATAGCAGAAAGCCAATCACGGCTGAACCAGAGCATGGAGCAGCCAAGAGGGAATAACTCAGACCGATGAAATAGACACCAAAGAGTCCACTCGGAGCTTGTGGTTGCGATCTCAGATTGAGCGATGTCAGATGCAGTGCGTTCTGCAGACGTTCGGACATTGTGACTATTCCAAAGAAAACAATGATTGAACCCAGAATAGCCTGTATCGAGAGCTGGTTCTGAATCAGAAAAAGTCCTATGAAGACTGAGATTACAGTATACACCGCTAATGAGCTTAGAATGCCAAGGACAAGAACTCCAGTTATTGTAACACTCTTTCTCCTGCTATCCGCTGATTGAAGGGACCTAATGAGGAACATTGGCAGGAGGGGGAACAAACAGGGAGAGATTGCGGCATAGAATCCAAGTGAGAAAGCAAACCCAATGTTAACAATAATCTGGACTATTGTCTGCATTCACTCCCCACCTCTACTCATCTAGCTGTGCCAAGGTCATTTCAATGTCATCACGTGACCATACCCCAACATGAACCCAACGAAAGTATCCTTCATCATCAATGACAACCAGAGATGGTACAGACCGCACATTGAAATAGCTCCCGAAGACTCCTTGGGTATCAAGACCCACTCTCCATGTGATGTCGTTCTCTGACTTGTATTCAGCTGTCCGTTCCACAGTATCATCTAGGACTAAACTCAATGATAGAATCTCAAGACGCCCCTCATAGGCTGAATATAGATCCCTTAGATGCTCTGTTTGAGTCTGGCACGGAATGCACTCTCCAGTCTGCATGAGATCGATAACAACGAAACTTCCCCGAAGTGTCTGCAGCTCTAGAAATTCACCATCTGACATTTGGAGATTCCAGTTTGGAGCTTCAAGTGCTAACTCTCCTAGGTCGGTATCAGGAACAATACTCTGCGTACCACTGCCTCCGTTTCCGTTGGACGCCCCCGGGTCAAATGTTAGGAATAATGCCCCGATTGCGAAGGCAAGTACAACAAGTGCCATGATAATGCCTATTGCCAGATATTTCATCCCGTTCACTGCAGCCACACTCATTCGATATTGATGCAATACTCTTCATCAAGGCGTTTTGAGCTTGAGGTTATCGGTTTTATTAAATATAGCGGTTATTAGATTATTTCTCTTCTGGGGAGTAGCCTTGAGTGGGCATGTGTCATGATTATACATATTCAATAAAAACGGTCAACTGGCGGCGTCAACAAGTTCAAGGATGTAAGCCATGTGCTGACGCGCATTCTTCAGAGATTGCACGTAATCAAGGCTGTCAGGCTTGAAGAGATAAAGCCATCCAGTGCCATATGGATCTTCATTGATGAGGGTTGGTGTCACCTCTAGTTTGCTGTTACTCTCAATCAAAACACCAGATATGGGAGCTGCAATCTCTAGATGCTTCTTACTGGCCTCAATCTCCGCTATAATTTCGGAAGCCTTGACCCTATCGCCTTCTGAAACAAGGTCTAAAAGGTAGATTTCACCCAAAATCCTCTGCGTATAGTCAGTGATGCCAACCCGAGTAGTATCATTTTCAAGGGCAAACCATAGACTGTCGTCAGAGTAGTACAGTCCTTTCTTAGCGCGCAAAGTAGTACCATCGCTAGCGATATCCATCAGCACATCATCTTTTCTCTCTACTAACGTGTCAGCTTGAGATTCTATCCCCGTTGCCTCTTCAATATTGAGTGACTGACTGATTGCACGTGCTACATCTCCAACAACAGTGGACCTAGTAATTTCAGAACTGAGATAGTCAGGGACATCTATGACAAGTGTATTTGAATGACCAAGTCGATTTATCACCTTGGAAACACACTGATGGCTACAACCATTCAAGCATACAACAGGACTGTTCTGGAATGCCGCGACCTCTCTAGGACGTTCTGCAACTAATGCACAAATGCTTCCAACGGTAATTCTCAATCCATCCTGTTGAAGATGTTTGATAGCTTCTCGGGCAATTTCTCCACCAGGTCTGTCATTTCCGTCGCATGACAGAACATATACACGGCTCATAAGAAACACATCACAGATTAGGTGTCCAAGAGTTGCAGTATTTCAATGATTAGGTGAACCACATTGTTATGATTCGGCCGACTGGTAGAACACTATACACCGAAGATAACAGATATGGAGTTCACTCACTACGGAAATGGATAATCCAAAATGAAAGGGTGCTCAGCAGTGCGAGCAGGGCAAGTGCCAACTTGGCGTTGGGCAACCTGACGGCTGCACAGCGTTTCCCCATCGTTAGCCTGCACCTCTCTCTGTCCGAGGACAGAGCAAGCATTTGCTTTGCGCCTGTTAAAACAAGCGCGAACAAAGGAGGTGATCCATCCGCAGCTTCCGCTACGGATACCTTATTACGACTTCTCCCTACTTGCGACCCCAAGATTCGTCATCGCCCTGTGGACGACACCTCACCCCAAAGCCGCTCGCATGGAGCGACGGGCGGTGTGTGCAAGAATTCCCCGGGTACGTGGAAATCACGTCCCCTGCAGGGACGTATTCTCCGTGCG
>JBHLQK010000221.1:0-4751 GCA_048884925.1 Candidatus Thorarchaeota archaeon | reverse complement strand
ACATGGCTGGTGATGAGGAACAGCCTGAGCTAGACGAGGTCGTTGAAGAAAAGGTAACCAAAAAACCGCGCACGATTGATCAGGCTCCAAAAATCAGTCTGAAGAATCCTATCGGGATTATCTTCAACACAAGAATGCTACGAAGGGTTGTTCAGATTCTATTCTTCTTAGGAATCAATGCCTATATCTTCGCATCATGGGCCGGTGGAGAAGAGATATTGGCCTTCTGGGAAGGCTTTCGTGATATGATTCCAACCATTCCGATCATAGCGCCATTAGAAGGATCATTTGCTGTGCTAGCCGGTTCCTTTGACACACTCCAGCGTGAGCTGACCGGAGGATTCTTCCCATTCTTCACAATCGGAGCGATGGTCATCATACTGATCATCCTGGGAAGATCTGCGTGTGGATGGATTTGTCCGATCGGGACTATTCAAGACTTCGCAAGTCTGCCAAATAGAAACAAGGTCCGTCCAGCTCCGGGAACTGAAAAGGAATTGCGCCGCATCAAGGGATACATTTTCGTTATTGTTGGATTCTTAGCTGCATGGGTAGGAATCAGCACTGTGCTTGGAAATGAAGAGGCCTTGGTGAGAGTACTAGGCCCCTTTGCTTCTGGAGCCTTTGACCCATTCAATCCAGCATACATTGTCTTCGTTGAGTTTGCTAATCAAAACTGGCCCACGGGGCTTGAAACCCTCTGGTATGTGACTCAATGGGAGTGGTTCATTGTACAGTTCGCTTTTGTCGCAATTATTGTTATTGCAGGCTTCTGGATACCAAGATGGTTCTGTAGATGGATTTGTCCGGCAGGATGGCTATATGGAGTGTTCTCAAGGTCCGCATTGTTCAGTATCGGCAGGAATCCAGCACGGTGCACCCCAGACACATGCAATGTCTGTGAAGTTGTCTGCCCAATGAACATCAGGATACGAAGATTCCCATACCAGCACATGCACTCTGCTGACTGCATTCTGTGCCTGGATTGTAGAAGCCACTGTCCAAACAAGGCAATTGTCGTTAGATTCTCATGAACGACGATGGTCTTCTTCACGACTCACCTGTTCAAAACTCTCTTGAACACTAGCAAACAGGTCCATAAGCTTAAGACCAAAATCAGTGATCCGTGCTCCTCCACCACCCTCTGTGCCACCCTTGAAGGTGTCAATGAGTTTCACACCAAGCGCCTGTTCAATCTTCCTCACAACACCCCAGGCATAACGATAAGACATGCCAAGGGCTTTTGCACCCTCCGTTATAGTTCCCTTCTCCCGGATGTTTTTCAGAATGGCATAGGCTCCAGGACCAAATACATATTCGCCATCATATTCAAGCCATAGCTTCCAGCTTGGTTTCAGTCTAGAGAACGCGTCCTTCTCTGCACTCATTTCCTTGATACCTTGTCTATAATAGTGTGGATATGCTGATAAGACAATTGTTAGTGGCCCCATCGCATCCGCTCAGGTTTGGTATCTTTTTTGAAGGCCTTCTTGACAATCTTCCAATGATCAGTACAGAGGTATGTCTTACGTGAACGGGCATCCTTGACCTTCAGACCAGACTTGGCTACGCTCTCAGTTACACGTACTGTTGCAAAGGACCTCTTGTAGGGATTATTGCAGCCAGTAATGCTACAGGTCTTCTTTGTTGATGACAAGTTCCTCACTTCATCTGCAGGTCGAACGTGTGCACATTATAACTATGACGGACTAGGAGTATCGTCCGTTCCAATCTTGGGAATCAGCAATGGACCCTCTGAGTAGTCAAACATGATTGCCTCATCAGAAGCGAATCTTAAACGGAGTGACTGCCCATCGTCAACGAGTCCAATTCTGATTGCGCTCATTTCGTGCGCCTCCGCAATTTTCACGATGCGGTTTACTCTTGCGTTCGGTGTGGCTACAAGGAACCCCAACGATATATACATACGAATCCAGTCAATCAAATCTATAGTATGCGGTCGAGTGGCATCCAAGGCATCCAAATCGATAATACCACCCTTTCCTGAATACTCCAACATCATTCCAGCAGTTCCAACCAATCCTGCAACAGATATGTCCTTTGAGGCTGATAGTAGGCGATTACTAGCAAGTTCGTTCATAGTGGAGAGCCTCTTCACTATTTGCTCAGAGCTTCGGCCAGTCACTGAGTCCCAACCGAGCTTGTAGCTAGCTCCTCTTTTCCCAACCCTATCAAATAGAAGGACTAATGCATCTCCGGACTCTGCACCTCCAGAGGTCAGAAGATCGCTTTTCGGAACTGTTCCTGTTGCCGACCCCACAACATATGTAAGCCCAGACTGCGGATTCGTGTGGCCACGTACAATGGGAACTCTGAAAGACTGAGACCCCTCTATCAGTCCCTCTAACAACTGGTCCCCTATCTCCGCATTGGAGTATGATAGAGCAACTGCAAATGAGGTAGGAGTACCGCCTGCTGCATATATGTCCATAACAGTTGCCAGGACTGCGTTGAAGCCTGCAGCCCGAGGATGATTCAGACAGAGTTCCTCGACAATTGCATCTGTGGTCAGAAGAACTACATCATCACTGTTAGTACTGATTGCAGCTGAATCCTCACCCAGCGCATGCTCCAGTCTGCCATTATAGGATGCAGACCTGAGCTTTCCAATAATTGCAGGCAGCACATACTTTCGGGATATACCCTCGAATTCATGCAAAAGACGCACGATGTCCTCAAGATTTGTCACGAGGAATCACTCAAATAGAGACCTTTTGATCAAGGTGGCCCCAGGAAGCCGATTGCGAAGGCAGCCTGACCTAGAATGATTCCAATACCAAGCATAGATAGTCCTATCATGAGATAAATCAACGCTCTCATTTCCGGACGGACTTCGTCAAACATCACAAATCACCTTCGCTAAGTGCGGTGATTGGCGTGTTGCTTATAGACGTTACGGGCCACTTCTCACCGCACATATAAGCTAAAGAGATTTCTTTCCACCCATTTGCTTTGAGTACTTGTCTGGTATAATGTCAATCTCACTATCGAAATCATCGAATTGGTCAGAGCCTGTGAAGGCCACCGGGGCCTTTTTGAAGCCCCTACATTTTCCATCACTGGTCATTCTGCGGTCCATGCAGATACCATACATGCACCAAGGGCCATCGCACTCATCGTCTACCCATGTGCACCAGACGACCTTGGTTTCGCCTTTGCGCGTAATCTTTAATTCACTTGGTGTGCGATCGCACCTGAATTTCTTACACTGTGCTGTGCATTCTGAAAGTTTCAGAGACATTGCATTTCGCCTCCTTGAAAACTATGCTATTCAGTCACATCTTCTTAGCTTGCTCTATGGCTTCATCCAGTATTTCTCTCGCCACATCAAGAACCTGAAGAGACCTTTCGGTTCTAGCCTTTGATTCATCGTATGTGCTTGCGGAGATATCCCCGATCTTGTATTGAGCATCAAGCCTGCTACTGCCTTTCTCTAGATTGCGTCGCGCCGTCTTCATGCTCTTGAGCCACTTCTCAGCCGTCTTTATTGAACTCTTTAGGTCCCTTTTCAATGTCTTAAGCGCCGTGATAATCTTGTCACGCTGTTCTTTGTAGACTGCAGAGTCCAGGGTGTCTTCTGCCGCTTCCAGTTTGACAAGCTTTTCTTCATGCTCCTTGAAACTAGCATGAATCTTCTCAACAGCAAGCTTGCCAATGCCACTAGCAAGCTCCTCTCTCCTTCTCTTTGTCTTGTCGAAGGCAATTCTGAGCTGCTCCGCTCTCAGGGTTAGGACGGCTTTATCGGCATGTTGCAATTGAAGAGCTTGTCTTGTGGCTCGAATCTGTTCAATCAGGACGTCAAGGTCTTTCTGAATGACACTAAGCTCGGCTCTGGACATCACTCTGGCGAAAGCCAGATTATCCATCCCCGGAATGGTCAGTCCAAAATCAGGTAGATTGGCTGGCACCTCTTCTTCTGGGATTATAGGTTCCAGGGGCTCGTGGGGAGTTGTTTCTATTGGGGGTGGTACCGGAGGGGCGGCGAGAAGACTTTCTCCACAGGATTTACAGAAACGTCCGATAGGGACCACCGAATTGCACGAGGGACACTCAATATATTCGTCAGACATCGTCCTGCTCCGCCCCATGCAGAGTTGATTTTGCTTTGCGAGTTTGACATAAAATCGATCTAAGCTAGTTCTCCAAGTCGAGCGGCAACCTCATCTAGCTTGCCCTTGGATGCAACGATGGTGTCAGCCCCATACTGTGGTAAGACCTTCAGCTCTTCGACAATCAGGGCTATTGCCTTTTTTGGCTCAATCTCCTTGGTATCAAGGGAGCCATCAGGAAACGTCAGTGATGCCTCAACCCATTTGTCTAGTGTTTCATCAGCTGGAAACAGAATGTAGATGTAATCTTCATTGCTGCAGATGAAAGAGGGAGTGTGTTCCCATGCTTTCGCCAGCAATGCACCAAAGGTCTTTGCATTCTCAGCTTTGTCTGCCATTCAGAATTCACCCTCATGGACTGGATGAGTTGTGAAACGGTTGTTTTTTGAGCACTTATTTGTTTTGCCGTTCATTGTATCCTAGAAAGCCTAATATTCAGGCATTCTGCCCAGAAACGGCACTGGGCTTATTTGTTTGAATATCAATGATGTTTCTGGCGGCATTTACATCCGCATGAATAGAGCTTTTACCAATTGTTTGGTTTTGTAATTTAACATATATTATAATATTAATACACTTGTTAAAGAAATTTATTGTTAACAAAATGAATTGAGGATATGG
>JBHLQK010000220.1:0-4792 GCA_048884925.1 Candidatus Thorarchaeota archaeon | reverse complement strand
TAGACCTTTTGGGACAGATAACGTGTGTCATACTGGTTAACAATGAATGATGTATCGCACTTTCCACGGGATGTGATTGGCCATCTCCCACGAGAAGAATCACCTTCTAAATGCATCCCTCTTCCGACCTCGAAATACTCAAGCACGGTCTTGTAATTACTACCCACACGCCCATATGGACAGGCAAACACTATGGGTGTATAGCCATAGAACGACTGAATGAATGCTATACTCTGTTCAAGAATCTCGGCGCAATACGACTCATTGATCTCATCATGAGGAACATGGAACGCTGAATGGGATTGAATGTCGTGCCCTCGAAACAGTTGATCTAATCCCCGTAGCCGTTTCTCCTGCATTCCGGTGGTCACAATCCAAGAAGTATGTCTAATATTCAGATCATCTTCAATGAATGACATTTCAAGGTCTTTATACCCATCATCCCATCCAAGCATGAAGGCATATGTGGCATTATTGAAGAAGGTTGTCACTTGGACCGGTTCTAATGACATGATCTCAGGGATATGTTCAATTTGGGTGCTGCTCAATATAGATAATATCACCAGTAATATCACTGCGATCGACAAATTATGCCTGACATTATTCATCTTCAATCAACTGTTGTGTTTCTTGCCTTAAAGGCTCCAGGTGCCTTGTTCTCACCATTCAAAGAACATCTAGTGATATACATCTCTTTGAACTCTTTCCTGATAAGAGGCGGATGATCCGATCCAGTGAGTCGGCAATTACATTCGCGCCGATCTGGAAGGCTTGGCAATTATTCTCACAACTATGAAATAATCCTTTGTGAAACCACAATCCTTTTCAGACCACCTCGGATGAAAAGCAATTACAGGCAGTCTCGGTATGTCCAGAGTGAAATAGAGGTATGAATTTGAGCAGCGATTTGGAGAGAGCACTCTCAAAACTGAGATTCGATGAGCAGGTGCTCGGCTACTCCTTGATGACGAAAGCCGGACGGCCATTTGTGAGCTTCTCTTTTCCTAATGAGCTCTTTCCTCGAGTTAGAGATAGTATCAATCTTTACAAGACAGATCTGCGCCTCATGACAATTGACACAGAGAGGGGTCTTGTGGTTCTTTCACCTGTTGATTTGAACTGGATACTTACAGTTCTTTATGTGCCAGAGCTGCAACTTGGCCTTGCCATTGCCAAGACGAAAAATGTGTTGAGGCTGTTGGAAGGGATTGAGCTTCCGCCGCCTCCTGAGGAGTTTGAAGAATCAGCCGAATCCAATCTCAAGGTACTTGAAAGCATAGCCATGCAGGCTGCATCGACATCATCTGAGGTACCTTCAACACTTCCGAAAGTGACCGAGCCTATCAATTTTGCTGAACACGCGCTAACGCCTATGCAGGAAGTAGTGGTCCGACCTCCGGAGGCTTTCAACGTTCAGCCCTCTACAGTTCCAAAACGGGGTCCGACTTATGCAGACGCCCTGACTCTTGACACTGACCTGTATAAGGAAATGAAGCAGATGCATCGAAATTTCGGTTTCGACGTTCTAATGCTTGTGGATGGTTCTTTATCAGTTGCACAAGTTGCCGATTCAATGTTTCAACCAAACGAGAGAGTAATGGATTTTCTCAAATGGGCTGCTTCGAAAGGCATAGTTGGAGTTCCATTGTATGAAGAACCTGTTGCTGTTTCTGAAGCTACCATGGGCCGATTTGTGAAGTGTCCAAAGTTCATTGGAGATTTATCAAAGATCGATGGTCGTGACATCGAGATATTGAAACTATGCGACGGCACTAGGACCACTGAGGAGATAGCACAAACGGTCGATGTTCAGAATTTCAAAGTTATTCAAATAATCGCCCGCAACAAGAAGTATGGTATCAAGATGATTGGCAAGACTATCTAGAAAATCAGAATGAGGGTCCGCACCAAATGGCAAACATAGAAAATCCATTGTTCATAAGCCTATACGCTCAGTGGGTTGATATGGTTCTCACTGAAACGAGCAACATAGATGAAGCTAATCAACGACTGCGTGACTTGGGTAAAGAGATGGGATCTCATCTATATTTGACAACCGAGCTTGCATCAAAGACAAAAGAAAGTGTGATGACACGTGAAGATGTTGCAAAGCTTATAGATAGTGTCTATAAACTGCTATTTGATAGGAAGCCTACTAATGTGGATGTGAAGTCCGCAAGGGACTCAGTCAGAGTATCTGATAAGGACTGCATATGGTGTCAAGAAATAATATTAGAGGGAATGAGGGGATTTGGCTACTGCGAAGCATTCAGTGGCATCCTCGAGGCAATTCTCGAAATCAAGGGTGTAGATGCGAAGGTCTTCCAAGAGCTTTGCAAGGCCACTGGTGCTGACATTTGTACTTGGAATGTCCGCCTAGTATAGTGAGTCAACACAAAGCACTTAACACGCAATTCTGTTTTTCCTTCTTCGGAGGCGTACAATGTCTAAACAGGAAGATGTTATTCCTTGGTGGCAAGGTCGACTCAAAGAGAGAGACCTAATGAGAGCGTTTTTTGCCAAGACATGGAATAAGCTCGGCAATCGTATTGCAGTGATGTTCCCTGACAGTGTCAAAGACCTTTACTATAGCGCTGGACGCCTTGCTGGATTGGAGGCGCAACGTGAGTACTTCAGAGTCGGCAAACAGAAGCCACCAGGGGACTTCAAGGGAATTGTCGAGTTTCTCAAGATGACACTTGGTACATTGATCGTACCATTTGGCAATGTCGAGATTGAGAATCTATACAAGCTCTTCCTCGACGAAGAAGCGATTATTCGAATCCAAGACAATCCCTATGCATCTGGTCATGATGCTGATGAGCCATCATGCTACTTCCTCAAAGGATTCGCAGAAGCAGTCATTGAGTATCTCACAGACTACAACAGGATGGAATACGATAAATTGCAGATTATTGAAGAAACCTGCATGTCAGCCAATGGAGATGCTTGCAGGTTCAAGATAACTCTCACCTATCCTGCGCGTGGATAGATTGATTAATAGTACGTCCCTTAATCATTCAAATTGCTTAATTGGTGTTAACATCAATAACCAATAGGCGGAAGATGGACAATGGGCTCAAAGAGAATTAGGAACTTCATAGTAGGACTGTCATTCCTTCTTCTAGCGACAAGTCTAACAGGGCTAGTCCTCTCTGGGTTTGGTTCTACAAGCTCACAGCTAATTGTTCAAGAAGTTTCTGATTCCACAGTATTGCCTGTCATAGACATTCAACCCAGAATGCAATGGCTGCACAACACATCAACTATTGACTTCCATTTGAGTTCGATATTATCTGGCATAGGCACCTCTGTAGTCTCTATCGATGGTCTGTCGCGTTCAATCATGCCAGGCTCCCTGTTCTTAGCATTAGGCACCATCTCACTCGAGAGAAGAAACCAGGAAAAGCTTGAGAAGCTGCGAGACAGAGTAATTGATGAAATCTCCACATATCCTGGAATTCATCTCAGAGAGCTTCATCGAAACATAGGTTGTGCAATGGGCGCCCTTCAATACCATTTGAATAATCTTGAGAATGAAGGTGTGATAATCTCTGTCAGAAACGGTAATGCCAGACATCTGTTTCTTAGCGGATATTCTTCAGAAGATCAGGTGTTGAGATTGACTGCATTCACCAGAAACCCAACGATTCAGTTAATCCTGCAGGAGTGTGCGGCCAATGGGCGAATCACTCAAGCTGAACTGAGTAGAACTCTCTCAGTTGACAAAAGCCTCGTTAGCTATTACGTGAACGGGCTAGTAGACTCTGATATCCTTCGTACAATTCGAGTCTTCGGCAGAGAGAAACCTCTTATGTTGAGCGATTGGGCCCGGAATTCGATTATCTCCTTGGGGCTACTAGTACATTAGTTGAGATACCTCTAGATTTATCTTTCAACTAGAACTGACCTGAGCTAAGGCCAAGATGCCCTCACATCTTATTGAAATGATACCTATGAGGTGCCTGCCATGTCTGATGATGATGCCTGGGTAGCTGATGACGTCTATGAAACCATTGAAAGCATAAGCAGTGATGGAGTTAGGTTCGCGGTACGCCTCCAAAGTGTATCGCGAAGATATTCCCTTGGTAAACGAGAGATTGATGCGCTCAAAAACATCAACCTCGAAGTCGGAATGGGCGAGTTTGTTGCGATCACTGGTGCATCAGGGTCAGGTAAAACGACGCTACTCAACATCATTGGTGCAATAGACTACGCCTCTGAGGGTCGCGTATTCGTTATGGATGTCCCAATCGGGGACTATGATGAATCGTTCAGGGCGACCTTTCGCCTTGCAAATACTGGCTTCATCTTTCAGAGCTATAACCTGATATCCACACTCACTGCGCTAGAAAATGTCATGTTCCCTATGCAATTGACTGACAAAAGCTTAGAGGAAATCCAAGAAGACTCACTAAAGCTCCTGGAAAGAGTATGGCTTACTGACAGGACTGATCATCTTCCGTGGCAATTAAGCTCTGGAGAACAACAAAGGGTAGCTATTGCCAGAGCAATGGCAAATGATCCCCCTATAATCCTGGCCGATGAGCCAACTGCGAATTTGGACTCAGAGAGTGCAAAGATGGTTCGAGATCTTCTGCAATTATTGCATCAGTCTGGAAAAGCAGTAATTGCGATGACTCATGACACTTCTATAGTTAGAACGAAAGGTGCACGTCATCTTACTATGGCTGATGGAGTGTTGTCCTCTAATGTCTGAGCAAGACTATGCATCTAAGGACCTGAAGAGGCGTCCATTCAGGACTACACTAGTTTTTGCTTCATTAACGAC
>JBHLQK010000219.1:0-4844 GCA_048884925.1 Candidatus Thorarchaeota archaeon | reverse complement strand
GTGACAGACCTAACAGCTCCGGAGTGGACGATGACACCTACGGATCAGGAGATTACCGAGGGAGAACCATTCAGCTATCAGTTGGGTGCTGAAGATCCATCAGGAATTGCTGGTTTCGCATTGAATGATACGACGAACTTCCAGATTGACTCTTCTGGACTCATTACAAATACTGTTAATCTCGTAGCAGGAAAATATGGATTGAATGTGACTGTTTGGGACTCATTTGGAAATACTAGGTTCGTACTTCTCACCGTCAGAGTGCTTCCAGCTCTCCCCCAAGGTGATGGAAACATCATGTTGCTCCTCACTGCTGGTGCTGGCGTAGCAGTTCTATTAGTTGTGTTAGTGATTTTCCTGAAGAAACGAGAATAGGATGATTAGTGGGGTCGTTGGATGCGACCCCTTATCTCCATGGCTATTAGTTCTAAATACTTCCGCAGAGAACAGGAATAATAGGCTGGTTTTCGAGTGTTTGAAACTTTAGCACTCTGCCTAATTCTCTGACCTTTCATGCTGGAGAGCAATCATTACGTCAGGCCAAAAAGCACTTCAATACATCGTAATTGCTGGCATCACATGAGTGAGATTAGAGAAGCCTGCGAAGAAGATCGCGAATCGGCATCTAGGCTGCTTTGGAAAGCATTTGAAGCAACTACAAGCTACGAAGACGCGATAAAGCAGGGTTGGATGAAGAGGTGGAACAATCCAAAAGATGATAATTGGGCTTATGTCGCGGTGGATAATGGGAAAGTAGTTTCCAATTTATCGTTCTTTGCAACCAATGAAGATGAACAGGTTATCAGGGGCCGCCCCCTCAGATTTGCCGGGGTATGGGCGGTAGCAACAGATGCAGCTTACCGCCGAAAAGGTCTCGTCAGAAAATTGTTTGACGCGTCTTTCCCTAGAATGAGAGAAGCGAAGGCATATCTCTCAATCTTGGACCCATTCTATCGGCCATTCTACGAGAAGTTTGGATATGCTGTGGCTGAGAGACGCGCCAAGCATGTCTTCACATCGAATCAGATACGCGTAGGAGAAAAACGCCATGACATTATAGTTAGAGAAGTTGATGGTCCTGAGGATGTGAAGAAGTGCAAGTCGGTTGAAAGATACATGGCACGCTTTGGTTCGCGTTTCTTCAAACATGACAACACGTATGAGTGGTTCATAAAGAACGGACAGCTTCACATTCTTGAGGATGATTCCGGCCCCGTGGGAACTGCTTGGTTTAGGTACACCCAGGGCAGTTCAGGCTATGATTTAACGGTTGATAGCACATGCTACAAGAGTGATGATGTCTTCCCATCCATAATAGAACTGGTCAGGAACCACGCTGCTAATGCGGGAAAAATCACCTGGCGGACTGACATCGAAACTCCTGTGAGACATTACCTCTCGGACATTCATAGAGCGGAGTCCCATCTGCTTGGCTCAATGATGATGAGAGTTATTGACTTCGAGGGATATTGCAGAAATATAGCAATACCCAAAGAAACGATTGAGTCTGTTGTTGTAGAGCTGGTTGATCAGCAATGTCCATGGAATACTGGTGTGTATTCGCTTGAACCTAATGATGGTAGTTTGGAAGCTCGCAAATGCGATGGCGACCCTGAAATCGGTTTGAGTGCTTATCAGCTCTCAGAGGTAATATCAGGCATTACGCCTCCAACACTTCTGAGGTCTCTACATGAAATTCAATGCAGTGAAGAAACTGCTAGGAAACTGAATGCCATTTTTGCACCAGATACATTTGTTTCCTACATTCGATTCTGATAGCATATCTTTCCAGTTGGACTGAGGAGAGATTCAAACTTTCTACAGAACAGAATGTCGAAAAATCGTCATCAAGTTCCTTTAAAAGAAGCTGGCCATCTACCGCCGGGCTTTCATCAACATTTAACTGTTGTTATTTTTAAGGAAGGAACGTTTTGGCGGCGCTGCAAAAGCATCATATATTGCACCGAACCTAGAAGAATATCCCTCTCTCAAGGTGGACTATCATGACCAAAGTTGCTGTGATCTCAACGAAGGATAGAGTCTACGGAGTCAACAGGTCGCTCGAGCTTCTGGGCATCAATCCCGCCAAGGGAAAGAACGTCATTCTCAAGCCGAACTTCAATACGGCTGACCCTCCCCCAGCGTCAACATCCATGGAGACCCTGAAGCAGCTCATCATCAAAATCAAGATGATGGGTGCCAATTCTATCACCATTGCGGAGAGATGCGGGCCTGCAAATACTGAGGAGGCCTTCAAAAAGAAGGGTCTCTATGAGTTGGCTGATGAACTAGACTTCTCTATCGTCAACATATCTGCCCTACCCAGAGAGGAGTTCGTGATGAAGAATCTCGATGGGAGTCATTGGAAGGATGGATTTCTGTTTACCAAGATCTATGATGAGGCTGAGTGCGTCATTGAAACTTGCTGTCTGAAGACGCATATGTACGGTGGGCATTTCACTCTTTCATTGAAGAACGCAACTGCACTTGTCCCAAGAGAGGGTTATGGCTACATGAGTGAGCTCCACAGTTCTCCTCATCAACGAAAGATGATTGCTGAGATTAACGCAGCCTATAAGTGGGATCTTGTGATAATGGATGGAGTAGTTTCCTTTGTGGATGGGGGTCCGATGGAAGGAACTCGGAAGGACTCCAATGTGTTTGTCGCTGGCACTGACAAGATTGCCATTGATGCTATTGGTGTAGCCTTGTTGAGAATGCTCGGAACCACTCCAGAAGTGACACAAGGGCCAATTCTCGATCAAGAGCAAATAGCACGAGCTGTAGAGCTAGGAATTGGAATTTCTTCTCTAGATGATATTGATTTTCTTGTAGACTCGCGTGAAAGCAGTAGAATGGTTGGGCAGATTCAAGCTGAGTTTGCATGAGTGGATTCTTATCCAAGATGGGAAAATATATTGTGAAAGCCTCAATTGGTTCTATTGCCCAATTACATGGGAGCTCTTATCCTTAAACTTTCATCTGGAATTTGAATAGATTTGATGGACTTCACCGGGAACCCGAGCAATTCTGCCTCCAGAGAGCAACAGCCTGATTGACTTGCGGGTTATAGGGAGCCATGCTTTGAACCTTCCGAAGCATTTCACGAGCTTCATCGCATCTTCCTGCCAATGTAGAAACAAGGCTCAAGTTAGCCTACGACTTCACATCATGAGAACCACGTCATAAAGCATCACTCGACAACAATCCAATTGAAGCTCTATGAAATCGACAACTTGAGTAATGTGATGTTTGGTAGGACACAATGATTATTTTGCTAGGCGTTTCTGTTTCAGAGGTTATAATATGGACTTGCTGGATAAGAAGATTCTAACTGAGCTGACAAAGAATTGTAGAATTTCCTACCAGGAGCTCAGCACGAAGATTGGCTTTTCAGCTAATGCAGCCAAGAAACGTGTCGAGAAGCTCATTGAAAATGGGACATTATACTCGTTTACGATACGCCCCACATTGAATTCAATGGGTGCAAACATAGCGATTGCACTCGTTGAAACCGATGGGAAAGAATCTCCTACTGAGTTTATGGAATCATTTGGGGAAAACGAAATGGTTGGGGAAATAAATCCAATTGCTACCAAAGAACGGGGCTTCTACTTGGTAATTTCTGATTATATTGGAGCCCAGGGAATTCTGGACCTCGGGGTTTTTCTCAGAAATCTTGATCATGTAACTCGAGTGGACATGCACCCAGTAATCACGGAACCGCTCTATCATGGGAGGTCTGTTGAATTCAGACCATTGGAATATAGAGTAATGAAGCATCTCATTAAAGATGCGAGGATGGCAATTAGTGAATTATCTGAGAGGACAAATCTTACTTCGAGAAGGATTAGAAATGTATTGAAGAAACTTCAAGACGATAGCGGGATTATCTTCTCAATACGTTGGAATACTGCGGCAGCGGGAGCAGTTAGATTCTTTCTATTAATCAAGTACAATACCAAGAGCTTAAACTATGATGCTGTAGTAAACTGGCTTTACGAAGCATACCCAAAGGAATTCTGGCTCTATTGGATTTCCACAAATGATCCCATTATCTTTGCCAGCTTCACAGCAGAATCAATTGAAGATGCTAGAAGAATATCTATTGAGGTAAAAGAGGATTCAAACTTGGAACCAGTGGAAACTTGGATATGCTATCCTCCTCGTAAGTTCAAAACCTACCCCGAAAAATGGTTGGAAGATGTGATCAGAGAGGTTTGAGATGAATTGAATCTTGAATGAATATTCGAGATGAGAAGAGTAGGGATAGAAAGAGCGCGACCGATACGCCTTGCAGGGCTATCCAACATGATCCAAAAGTTTGCAGCTGAAACCAAGGTACATGTGTGTCCATCCAATTCTGTATCTTAGTTGTTTAAGAACCACCCCATTCATTATGATAAGAATCTAATTGTCTGAAGTGAAAATTAGACGGTGAGAACCTTTGAACTCGTTCCTAGCTGAAGTGATGTCAAATGCCATACTATTTCAGCGAAAATGGCAGCCTCTCTTCCCTAATGTACCAGCAAGTCCTTCTTTCTAAGAAGAGAAGAGATTCTATGTAATCTGAGGTCTTCTCTTCTTCATTACTACAGTGAGTACAATCAAGCTTGCGATGATAGGGATTGAAACACCAACATAGATAGGGAGAGGTAATGGTTCATCAATCTTCGTTGAGTTATAGTCGATGGCGGACCAATTAAGCCTATATGAATTTGCTGAGGGAACAAATTCCGCTAAATAGGCACGAGATTTTTCAACATTCAATGCACCATACCCTGACTTCTCATCCCACCCTGAGTCAAGAATGTCTGTAGCGCCCCAGACCAACGCATCTTCAA
>JBHLQK010000218.1:0-4866 GCA_048884925.1 Candidatus Thorarchaeota archaeon | reverse complement strand
CCTCGATGGTTTCGATAAAGGCGTGGATTTCCTCAGGACCAGCTTCATCTAATTCCTTTCCCTCACAATTCTTGAGCTGGAACTCTTTGAACTCTGAGAGTAGCGTTATCGCACGATCCTGTGCGCTCTTCGACCTTCCACCTCGCTTGAGATACTTGGCGAATTCTTCATTCATCATCTTGTCGCCCTCAATCAGGTAGAGTGCGATTTCCCAATAATATGATAGTTTGCCGTCATCATGGCTATATTACTCGGAGAGGCCGAGATTCATTTACTTCAAGGGGTTCTTCTCCATAGTTGGATATGAAGGCAATCCATTGTGAGATAGATAAGTCTGTGAAAGAGCCAAAGGCAGAGGCTCATTCGCAAGAGAGCTTCAAATCTCGGAGAGTCAAGAGCCATGAGAAGGACCCGGATTCTGATGGTTTTCCGTACTGGGTGTACTGAGAGGCGTTGTATCAAACCCTAACGCTTAATGATCACCTTACATATAAGAGGTTGAATTGAAATGACCTTGAAGAGCAATACCAAGACGATTGTAATCATAGGCGCCTCTAGCGGCATTGGTCACGAGATAGCTCTTGAAATGGGGACCTACAATCGAACGGTGTACTTCATCTTGTCATAGGGATGGTCATAACGGATAAGATTCAGCCTAAGACGTATGAGAGTGAAATTGTCATCATCAGGTGATATCCAGTAGGATGAGAACCAGGGTATCTCTGATGCGAGCTGGATCCTTATTGCTTCATCCTTGATAAAATCTGCAGTGCCAGTACAGCGAAGTGTCCCATTTCCCTTTTCGGTCCGCACTTCAACTATGAACTCGATTCTATTATTCGTTTCAATCTGGCTTACTTTATCCCAGGCTGTCTTTGTTGCGAGCCAGAGTCCCTTGTTGTATGCTATCAATGCCATCGAACGGACTCTTGGCTGATCACCATCTATCGTAGCTACATGCGCCAAAGGAAATCCCTCAAAATGGGACCATATATCATCAAGCTCCAAAGGATTTGGATATTCTTTCATTTAATTAAGACCCACATATTGTCTGAAATATCACTCAAAAACAGTTGAGTTCAGAGCAATGTTTCCATTGCCTTTTCAGCGTACTCATCCAAACGCGCCTCACATTCCTCAAGAGCTTGGCAGGTACCCCTATCAAGAATCTCCTCTACTGTTTCAATCAACTCTTGGTTAATGTGAAGATATTCGCCAAGCTCACCTCGTTCCCTGACAACATTAAGGTCGTCGACTCCCCGCTCTAACCGAGCAGCCAGTTCACTAAAGGGTTTAGTCCCACTCCATGAAAGACCCAGATTATTGGTTCTTCTGAAGACAATATCCAGAAGCACACTGAGGACCAGGTTGTTCACGTCTGGTTCATGAGGAATCTTGTGCCGCACAGACCGATCACTGATTCCTACCTCCTTACTAATGGCATATCCAAGGGTCATAACACTGACTGGTAGGCGCTTGAAGTTTGGCTCACCATATGGGTGATCATCAGAATAGACACTGCGAATCAATTCAAGCTTATTTGGAAATCGCTTCTTCACTACATTGAGGAAGTAGTCTTTCTGTCTGCCAGGCTTTAACGTCATTCCACCAAATTGAATGAACTCAGCGCCAGCCTTCTTGGCTTCCTTCGCAAGACCCCTGATATTTTCAACACTGTCGCCGATACCAGGTATAAGCGGAGTTGCCATGACTCCTCCATACAAACCCTTCTTCCGAACAGCTTTCAGAGCACTGAAACGTTCCGGGGTTGTAGATGCGCGTGGTTCGAACACTTTCTGGGTTTCCTCGTCAAAGAGAGTGATTGTGAACATGACGTTGGCAAAGGCACGTTCATGAATCTGCAATAGAATATCGAAGTCTCTCAGCACCAAATCCGATTTCGTCAGCACAAATGCTGGCATGCCAAAATCAAGAAGCGTTTCAAGAACCTTTCGCGTCACCTCGTGGTTCCTCTCTGCTGGTTGATAGCCATCGCTTACTCCTCCACATACTCCTATCACTTTGCGACGGGGAACCTTCTGGGCTATGCGAATTGCATCCTCCTGATCAAGGAATGACCATAGGGTCTGAGTTTCCAGCTCGCTTTGAGGAGTGTATCCATCCTTCTTGAGTTCCTTATAGAGAATCTCCGGTGCGTTTTCTTTGATACGAATATGCGTCGTGAAATTGTCCACATGGTAATGCTCTGACATGCCATCACAATATACACAGCCATGTTCACAGCCACGATATGCGTTCAGGCTTCGATTGACATGGAACCATCCGTCTGCCTTAATTTCCTTCGAGAGGAGAGACTTTGCCTTGACACACTCATATCGCATATGCATTACTCTCAGATTTCAGCTCAATCTTCAGGTTTCTGACGAAACACACCCTCTCTTGAGATTATAAAGTCGCCATCACCCATCTCTTGGTTCACATATCTAGCCATCACAAAGAGCAAGTCTGAAAGCCTATTCAAATAATGGATCAACTCTGGGTTCACTTCTTGCGTTTTGGAAAATGAAATGACTCTACGCTCAGCCCTTCTGCACACAGTTCGAGCTACGTGCATAAATGCTGCAGCTGGTATTCCACCAGGTATGACGAAATTGGTGAGTGGAGGGAGTTTCTCAGTAATCTCATCAGCAATGTCCTCGAGCTGTGCCACATCATCTGCTGAAACCCTTCTCAGGCTCATGATGCTGTCATTCGGATCAACACTCTCAATATTAGTGGCGAGTTCAGCAGCCACGTAGAACAGGATTTGCTGAATATGATGAATGTATTTTGCCGCAGGGTATTCTGTCATATCCAAATGGCTTTTGGCAACGCCGAGGCTGGTAATTAGCTCATCTACAGTGCCGTATGCCTCTACGCGAGGGCTGTCCTTTCCTACTCGTTCGCCAGACAGTAGCCCGGTTTCACCCTTGTCACCCTTTCTCGTGTAGATGTGTTTGGACATGACTTCTGACACCTTCCGGCATATTCATGGAGAGATGTTGCGCAGTTAATGTTGTTGGTAAAGAATCCAGTATGTTTTTCACTACGATTTCTATGCAAATTCAAAAGGGGATGATACATTATGAGTCAGAACGTAATTGACAACACCCTCGCACTGTTTGCGGATCACTACAACTGTGCACAATCTGTGTTAATGGGTTTCTTGGAACATAAGGGATTGTCATTCAAGGAAGCGGTTCATGTAGCCGCTGGTCTTGGGGGAGGGATTGGTCTTCAAGGAAAAACCTGCGGTGCAGCCACAGGTGGTGTGCTCGCGATTGGGGTGCTCAAAGGACAAACAATATCAAATGTGGGGGAAAGCAAGAATGAAACCTATATTCTCGCATCAAAATTCCTCAAGAGATTCAGAGACAAATTCTCTTCTCAGATGTGCAATGACTTAGTGGGATTGGACATGTCGGATCCCAATGCTCGGCAAGCGGCTATAAACAAAGGGCACTTTGAAAAGATCTGTCCCAAATTCGTTGAGGGCGCTGCTAGTATCCTAGTCGATATGTTTCCGGATTAAGAGCCATTTTGAGCTAGTGGTCATGATTGTGAGAGATGCGTTCAGGACGAACGTGTGTTAACTCCATAGAATCCGTTTGAAGCAGCTCTTCTAGTTCTTCATCTATATGGATACGATCTCGCATCTTCTTGATTTGAAGAGCAACTACATACGAAAGAGCCGCTAATATTCCTGCAACCGCACTGGGTGATGCTCTGATGGTCAGTGATAGAGCAATCCCAGCAAACTGAGAAGCGAGAGCAATAATGAAAACGGCAATCAAAACGTTGCGAACTGAGTTAAGCAGCTCATTCGATGCGGCAGCGGGGGCTACAAGGATTGCATAAACGAGTATTGCACCAACAGCCTTTGTAGCAAGGGCAATGGCAAGAGCTGACGTGATAAGCATTAGGTAGTGATAGGCTCTCGCGTTCAAGCCCTGAGCCGTTGATCCCTCCATGTCCACACTGACATAAACAAATTCCTTGTTGAACAAGATAGTCGTTATCAGAAGCAATAGCGCTGTTCCAGAGAGCATCACTATGTCGAGATTGTTCAAGAGGAGAAGGTCACCAACGAGATAACCCCAAATGCTTGGCACCTCTACTGGTGGGATATAGTACATGAGTAAGACTGCTAGGCTCATGGAGAGCGCAAATGATACTCCAACCGCCACCTCCATCTTTTCCCCAATTCCAGTTTCACCAGCGTAGCCTGTGACCAGCGCAACAAATACGGCGAAGACCAATGCGCCCACCATGGGATCAAACCAAGGTGCTATGCCTGTTGCTTGAAGGAATAGACCAAGAGCTGCACCGCCCAAGGCAGCATGTGCTACGCCCGATGTCATGAAGGAGAGACCTCTGAAGACAAGGAAACTCCCACTAGTTGATGCAACTACAGCAATCATCAGAGCACCAATCATTGCCCTCTGAAGGAATGGGCTTTCGAGAATCAAGATAATGATGTCAATCATGCCGGTCAGCTCCCGTGTCGCGCGTCAGGCAATAGCGATGTCCAGAATACTCCACAATCTTCGCCGTCGGCCCATACAACTTCTGGACCAGCTCAAGGTCCATCACATCGCACGGAGTCCCAACTCCCACTACAGTGTTTTTCAACATTAGAACATCTCGTACAAGGGTATGTATCGGATTGAGGTCATGAGTCACCATGATAACGCTGACATCATTCTCTCGATGATATCTGCCAAGAGCTTCAACAATCAGGTCTTGACTCTCAACATCGGTTCCTGATAGTGGCTCATCCAGCATTAATACTGACCCTTCTCCTGCTAGTGCCCGAGCAACTAGTACTCTCTGTCTCTGACCGCCAGAGAGCTCAGGAAAAGGACG
>JBHLQK010000217.1:0-4876 GCA_048884925.1 Candidatus Thorarchaeota archaeon | reverse complement strand
AATTCACGAGCCGTCCCAATTATTTGAATTCTTCTACTATCTGCCATTTCTCTCCATTCGTCAACCTTTATATCCCGCATGGATTGAAAACTCGTAATCCCGCTGACGAGAAATCACGGTGTTTCAAGATGGGCTCAAGGGCTGCGAATGAATATGGCTACATCAATGCAAGAATTAGAGGCATGAAGTCTCGATTTTTGTCTATAGGTGACTATGAACGACTTCTGCAGTCCCCAAGCTATGAGGACTTCCTAAGGAATTTAGGAGGGACCTATTATGGACCTGTTATATCCGCGGAGTTTCCTCGAGATGTTCCCGATCCTGCTGATCTTGGACTAATTCTGTCCAAGGACTTCGCAGACATTAGCTACAGGCTTATTCGGTCACTCACTGGAAGAGTACGGGACTTTACAGAGACCTACCTCAACATGTTCTTAGCCGAGAGCATTAAGTCGATTATCCGGGGGCTTCATGTAGAGCTTGAACGCGATGAGATTTTGAGATTTCTAGTACCAACATCTCCTGAGCGCGCCGGCGAATTCGAACAGCTTGTTGATTCGGGCACTGTTAAGAAAGCCATTGATATCATGCCCTATTGGGATGTGAAGATTGCTCTTCTGACTAAAGTCCCTCTATACGAGGAATTCGAATCCACGGCGCCTCTTGAGGTTGCAGTGGAGGAGTGGTACCTTCGAACAGTCATGGATGCTCTGAAGGAGTTCTCTGAAAACGACCAAGGTCGTGTATTGGATGTTCTGGAGGCTAGAGTTGACCTCCGGAACGTCTTGACAATGATTAGAGCACTTGCTCTCCAGCTTGAACCGAGGGTCATTGCCACGTCCCTAGTTAGGTTCACTCGAAAGTCGCATGCGATAGTGGAAGCCATTGAGGTCTGCCCATCTTGGCGTGAAGTCTTCAATAAGATCGGTTCGACAAGGTATAGCCAGCTTGCGGGAAGGCTGGCAAGACTCTACGAAGAGACCAATGATCTCTCGGAAGTCGAGCTGGCAATCGAAGACTACATTGCTAAACGGGTGAAAATCCAACTCACAGCTTTTCCATTCCACATTGGAACAGTGTTAGGATTCTTCAATCTCAAGTACTATGAGATTAGGAATATCCGATCCATTGCGGTAGGTATCGAAAGGGGCGAGGCCCCAGAAAATATCAGACGAATGATTACAATATGGTGACCGGAGGGCAACATTTAGAAAGAGGAGAATTACCCGAAAACGTCAGCGAATGATTACAATTTGGCAACTGGAGGACAACATTCAGTGAAAATCAATACAAGGACTACCAACATATTGATGCTAGGATTGGGAGCAGTTGTATGCGCCATCTTGGCAGCAGCGTTCTATGCACCTACCCCGGTCAAGGCACTTGGTGTGCCAGGTTCTGGATTTGTGCCACTGCAAACCACCGAGGGAGCTGGTTTGGCCATTCTTGGTCTTGCAATCGGTGCAGGTCTTGCTATTGGCCTTGCGGGTATTGGCGCTTCCTTGGGTATGGGCACTGCATCTGCAGCAGCATTAGGCGCAATCACAGAGAAGCCAGAAACCTTTGGCAAGAGCATTCTCTATGTCGTGCTCATTGAGGCTGTTGCTATCTACGGTTTCGTCATTGCGTTTCTACTCATTGGGTCGATTTCGAGCCTCATTGGTTAAGAAAACCAACTCTAGTAGAGGATGGATGGGAGTAACCCATTTCCTCTACTCAGATCCCTTCTTTGGAAAGAGGGCGGATGCTACTCGATCCCTCAATGAGTCATCAAACCGTTCTTTTCTGGCGTCGTATGTATTATCTACTGATTTTGTGCTATCTTTGGTTCGAACAATCACTCCGCCAGTGGCTCTGATGGTGTCCTTTGAAATGCTCACGTTTGTCTTGACGCCTGTTTCTTTCGAGATTGTCTTTGCGAGCTCATCCACACCGAGGCTGACCTTTTGTCCTACAGGTAGGACTAGCTCAATGTCTGGCTCCTGAAGAGAGCCAGCACCATCGACAGCTAGGTTGAAGACAGTCTTGTCGTATTTCTTTTCGAGAACACTCTTCTGAAGGTTGTCCCACGCAGCTTCGAAAACCTCGTTCATGATTGCCTCTTTGCGTTCAAGAAGGCGGTATTTTGCCTGGAGCTTGGCACTAGCGTGGTACTTGGCAACTTCTGCATCAGTTTCGCGCTCAGCTCTTCCTGCAATCTCCTCAGTGATTTTCTTGGCACGATTCCTCGCCTTCTCAAGGCGTTGCTTCTTGAATTCCTCGGCCTCAGCGATGATTCTGTCGCACTCATTCTTGGTTTTGGAATTGATTATCTTGATGATGTTGTTGACTCCTTCCATGTTATCATTCCTCCCCCGTAACCACCTTATAGACAATGTCAACGGCTTTCTTAACTTGGCCACGAGCTGAGTCCTCAATCTCTGAAATCTGCTTCTCAGTTTCTTTCTGGACCTTCTGTTCAATCTCCAATCTTCTGGCCTGGAGTCCATCTCTCGAACGCTGAGCAGCCATCTTCGCCTCCTTCTCTGCGTTCTCAATTATCTCCTTCGCTTCTTTCTCCGCGTTCTCTCGAATCTTTTTCGCGCGGGCTTCTGCTTCTTTCAGCTGCTTGTTCGCAGCTTCTTCAGCCTCATGGATTTGGTCAATCTCTTCGTGAGCAGCACTCATTACTGCATTCCTCACCTTTAGCAGGGTGTCGTTTTCACTTCTAATACCCCTGATAAAGATTGACCTTTGTTACAGAACACGACTTGACTATCGGCTTGCCTTTCACAACGTTTATCTTTACCATGAAATGGCACAATCTAACTGGCTTCCTGCTAAATTCAGAAGGAGTCGACTTTAACCAAAGGGTGATAGATATGGGCTTGCTGAGCCCCGCAGAGATGATTGTTGCAAGGGTCGTTTCTCACAAGGACTATGAACGTGAAGTCCTCTTAGCCCTTCAGGCGTTTGGACTATTCGAGTTTATTGATGTCACTCAACACGCATCCATTGTTGATGTCAAGAGATCGCGCGATGAGGAAACGGTCTTTGTGGCTCTAGATAGGATCATGAAGATGATTGATTCTTTGGGTCTTGATTCATCCAGGCGGGCTGGGCCCAAAATCGAAATTGATGACCGCAAGATAACTGACTCAATACAATACGCTTCTGATGTTATTCAGTCCGTTGAACCCGAGCTGCTAGAGATTGACACTGAATTTGCGGCTGCCAAGTTCGAGCTGGACAAACAACAGGCAATCAGGGATGTTGCATTATCTCTCAAACCATTAGGGATTGATCCCAGCAGGCTAGGAGCGACAGACTTTACCTTCAGCACTGCTGGAGTGCTACCTACCGGTCGTGTTTCACAGTTGGAATGGAGCATCAGGGAGGTCACTGAGGATGCCTTCGCATTCAAACATCTCCCATTGAAGCGAGGCGTATCAGTAGCAACATTGAGTATTCCTATTGAGAGGAGAGATGCAGTTGAACGCATCCTCTCGGCGATGGAGTTCGAGTCTTTTGTAATGCCTGAGGGAGCCGAGGGACAACCAGAACGTGTTGTTGAGAAAGCAGAACAGAAGATCACTGAACTTGAGGAGGAGCTCTCGAGCTTTAGGGCACGTAAGAAGAACATTGCTCGTGAATGGGGACCGAAGATTCTGGCAGCGTGGGAGATTTTAGCTATTGAAACGAGAAGAGTTGAGGCTAAAAGGTACTTGGTCTACACAGAGCAGTCAGTGAAAGCTTGGGGGTGGATACCAGTAGGCACTGAGGAGGAGTTCGAGAGTGTTCTTCGTGAAACGACAGGCGCTGTTGTTGACATCAAATTCGAGCATCCAGACTTCGCAGAACACGAGGCGCCTACCTATCTTGAGAATCCTTCTGCTATGGGCCCCACTGAAGACGTAGTGACAGCTTTCGGAATACCATCGCGACACGATCTCGATCCCACCAAAGTAATGTTTCTGTCATTTCCCATAATCTTCGGATTCATCTTTGCAGATATTGGGCAAGGACTACTGATTCTTCTGATTGGCCTCGCAGGTGTGCGAGCTAAGAGGCGTGGAGATGACTGGGGTCAGATTATGGGCTATCTTCAGTCTGGAGCTGAAGGGCTCATCATGATGGGCATCTTTGCCATAATTGGTGGATTCTTGTTTGGGAGCTTCTTCGGTGCTGAAACAGTATTCGAGCCATTATGGCCTATCTTCGCTCATTACGTCGATGATGGGCAGGGCCACATGATTGCAAATCCCTATAGAGCTGCACACATGCTTAAGCTTTCAATAGAAATCGGTGCCATCCACATCATGCTTGGCATTATTCTGAATATCTGCACCAAACTCAAGTATCATGAGCGTCGTGAAGCAATAGTAGGCATTTCCTATCTTATCCTATACTATGGATTCATTAATCTGCTATTCGGCGTAAGCTACAGCAGTGTCAATAACTGGTTCAGCACTGCTGGCCAAGTGTATCTTTGGGTTCCGATTTCGGGCATAGGCTATGGCATTGCGAACAATGGAGTGTATCTGGCTTCTGGGATCGCACCTCTGTACTTCTCACTGTTTACATTCATTGCACCCATGATAATCATGGCTGTGGCATCTTTCAAAGGAGGCATGGACGGCGCAGTCCTGTTTTTGGAGTATGCAATAGGCATGATTAGTCATACCGTCAGCTATGCACGAATTTTTGCCCTTAATACAGTCCATGTGATTCTCAGCGGTGTTCTCTTCACACTCATTCCCGCGATAATATACATACCATTCCCCGAGCTATCACTCTTTGGAGTTGAATTGATTCCGCATGAAGTTCATCCGCAAACTGTTGGTGCTCCACATACACCACATCTGCCCCTGCTTGGCGCAATCATTGGTACCTTCAT
>JBHLQK010000216.1:0-4931 GCA_048884925.1 Candidatus Thorarchaeota archaeon | reverse complement strand
TTCTCAACAATACTGCTGCTCAAGAGATCCTAGGCAAGGAAACTCCATCTGGTGTCGTTCTTAAGGATAGGGCGACTAAAGAGGAGTCTACTATTGATGCAGATATAGTAGTCGTGGCAACAGGAGTTCGTCCAGTTACTGACCTTGCTCAATCAATTGGTGTCGCGATTGGCCCAACTCGTGGTATAGTAGTTGATGATAGGATGAAGACGAATCTTGATGATGTATACGCATGCGGTGACTGCGTTGAGCATCAAGAGTTCATTACCAAAACGCCAATGGCTGGAGGTCTGGGGACAATTGCGGTAAGGCAGGGGAGAGTTGCCGGGATAAACGCAGCAGGAGGCGATGAAACATTTCCCGGAATTGTTGGTGCAAAGGTGACCAAACTTTTCGGGCTTGAGATAGCAAGCACTGGTCTGAATGATGACATGGCTGAGCGACTCAAAGTTCCAATTGTTAAAGGATCAATAAAAGGCAGCACAAAGCCGCCCTACTTCATCGGCGGCAAAGACCTCAAAGTAAAGACCTACTTTAGCAAAGAAACTGGCAAGCTAGTAGGAGGTCAATTGGTAGGTCTTGAAGATGCAGCAATGCGTATCAATGTAATCACGTTGGGTATTCAGCATGAAATCACTTCAGTAGACCTATTTGAATTCGAAAACTGCTATGCTCCAGCAATATGTGATACTTGGGACCCTCTAGTTGAAGCAGCAAATGCAGCCAGACGACGGCTCAAGGTGTGATTATTTCAATATTCTCGAATGCATACTGAAAGGAGCTCATCTGAGTGGGTGAGCTAGAGACGACTACAACCTCCCTTACTCTACTAGACCACTTTGAGTGAGTGTAGATGGCCTTAGCAATCTCTTCCGCAACCTCCCAGCTGGGGACTCTAGAAACCTCTAGACCAAGGGTATAGAATCCAACAGAGGAAATATTTCGCCGTTCAGCAATCTCAAGGGCTTTCTTGGATGACTCGTAAATTGCCTGGCGACGGTTCTCACTTGCGATTGTGAGCTCTGGCCAGAATTCGATGTTCTCTGAGGAGGACGCTTCCTGTATTGCAAATCCCAATCCCTGAGTTGCCCCTATAGCCCTTGATTTCACAGTGAGTTCAATCCTGCTATCATCAAATGGTCCAAGGTGCACACCGATTCTGATCGAGCCAAAAGACCAAGCGTTCACTCCTCTTCCCTCATCATATCATCCATGACCTGATCGATGAATGCATCTTCAATGGCCTTGTCAAAGAGATCGCACATATCTTGATTGAGTCCTACCAATAATATCCTTTTGACAGAACGCGTGCTTCTTGTGTATTCCGCAATCGACTCTGCAATGGCCTTAGTGGAGTCCTCTTCTGACAACCCACCTATACCTGCACCGATTGCAGGCACCGCGATTTCCTCCAGCCCTTTATCACAAGCAATATCTAATGCTGCTGCTACAGAGGAACGAACATTCCAGTAGGTCGCGTTTCCACCTGGAGGCATACCGGCACAGTGAATGACATGTCTTGCAGGGAGCTTTCCACCTGTCGTCATGATGGCTTCTCCTGGCTTTATGGGGCCAAGCGAGATGGCCTCCTGCTCAATCTCCTTTCCTCCCTTCGCCTTGATCGCCCCTGCAACACCTCCTCCCATCCATAGGTCTGAATTCGCTGCATTGATTATTGCATCGACTCCCAATTCAGTGATATCACCCAGGTGGGTTCTGATTAGAACGCCGCCCACTTTTTTCTCCATTAAAGAATCCTCCTGTCCTCACAGTCCTCCCTTATAGGACACCAACACGTAAAAGTATGTCGTGTCATCACAATCCTTTTTGGTGATATGCTTCTGCCTTTACTGGGCGAGAATTCTGAAGGATATAGACCCGATAGACGAAGCCAACATCATTTCCAAGTATGGAACGCCTAAGAAGATACAATTCGCAGCTGATTTCCTCGAGTTTGAATGCAACTTGGTGAAAGAAAGTGCTTCAAAGGGTAGATACCATGACATAACGTGCTTCATCCGTCGCGGCGACAAGTATGTTGGTATACAGAAGCATGCATACGCGGACACTGGGATATATCGTGCTCCTTCAGGTGGCGCTGATATGGGAGAGCCCCTCGAGGTAGCCGCAAAGAGAGAGATGTACGAAGAAACAGGTTTCAAGATTCGTCTGCTGCGATACGTATTGGACTCTCGTTTGGATGTCGTCTGCGAGGATGGCACAATCCATTGGCGGTCGCTCGTGTTTCTTGCGGAGATTGAAGATGGCGAGATGAATGCTGTAGACACATTTGAGATCTATGACGTCAGGACAATAAGCCGTGAGGAGATGCTTGGCCCTATATGCAAGTTGATGGAAGACTCTGGATGGGGTGGTTTCAAGTACCGTGCGCATCTCACTAGAAGCTTCTTCGGGGAGCTTGATGCACTCGATATATGAAAAAAGAAAGGGTTGGCTGCAATAAACTGCAGCCCTGGTTGTTTATGGAGCCATTGTTATCTTGAGGCGTGAAACCAGCTCCTTGTACCTGTTTCGAATAGTGACCTCAGTGACACTTGCAGCCAGTGCAATCTCCCGCTGTGTCACTCTGTTGTCAGTGAGTATTGAGGCTATGTAGATTGCTGCTGCCGCGAGTCCTCTGGGGTCTCTACCTGTGACAAGTCCTCCTGCAGCCTTGGCTTCTTCGAGGATATCAAGAGCAGTGCTCTGAACCTCTCCGGGAAGACCGAGGTCTGATATGAATCGCGGTATGTAATTAGCTGGCTCTGAAACCGGCATTCTTATGCCAAGCTTGGTCACTAGTAGCCTGTAGCTAGCGCCCATCTTCTTCTTGTGGACTCTACTGTATTCCGATATCTCCTCTAGGGACCTCGGTGACTTTCTGAGTCTACATGCAGCATAAATGGCGGCTCCTACCATGGCATCAATAGAACGGCTTTTCACATATCGGCCCAGGATTAGTTTCCTGTACAATGTTGCCGCTAGTTCCTTGATGTTCTTCGTTAGTCCCATTTGGGATGCCAGTCTATCAAGCTCTGTCATTGCCTGCGCCAAGTTCCTCTCAAGTGAGCTATGAACTCTGGTACGTCTCTGCCATTTTCTAAGCCTGTATATCTGGGCTCTCTGTGACGCTGTGAATCGCCTGCCACTGGAGTCATGATCTCTCCAGTCAATCATAGTCGAGAGACCCTTATCGTGAATGGCAATGCTTGTAGGAGCGCCAGTCCTCGCACGGGAATCTCTCTCTTGTGTAGTAAAGGCTCTCCATTCAGGACCAGTGTCTATTCGATGGTCGGATAGCACTAGACCACACTGGGTACAGACTGCTTCTCCATTCTCCCAAATTGACTCCTTGCTGCCACAGTCTGGGCAAGCAGTGTCTGCTATACTTTCAATCTTTGCATTGTCTAGATTCTTACTCTGTGTACTTTTGGATGCTATTTTTTCTCCCTCCTCAGGGAAACGGTGTTGGGATGTTAATCCCACACCCCACTTGCGTGCTTTTGCGCGGATTCTTTAGATCACGGTGCCATTGTAATGTTAAGCTTGTTCACCAATTCCTTGTATCGATTTCTGACTGTCACCTCGGTGACGCCAGCGGCCATTGCGATGTCGCGCTGAGTGACTCTGTGATCCATCAGTATCGACGCGATGTATATTGCAGCCGCGGCTAGCCCTCTTGGATCGCGGCCGGTTACGAGGCTTCTCCTTTCTTTGGCCATATCCAGAATCTCTAGAACTTTCTGCTGAACCTTGCCTGGGAGATTCAACTGAGTGATCAGTCGTGGGACGTAGTTTGCTGGGTCTGATATCGGCATCTTCAGCTTCAATTTTTCTACCAGCAACCTGTAATGTTGTCCGATCTTCTTCTTTGAAACTCTGCTGTGCCTGGAGATTTCCTCAAGGGACCTGGGCGCTTTTCTTAGTCGACACGCCGCATATATCGACGCTCCGACCATTGCATCAATCGACCTACTACGTGCAAGTCTCTTGACTATTAATTTCCTATATAGAAGCGCGGCTAGCTCCTTGATACTCTTTGTGAGTCCAAGCTGTGAGGCCAACCTATCGAGCTCAGACATTGCCTGAGCAAGATTCCTATCAACCGAGCTATGGACTCGGGTTCTTATCTGCCACTTCCTTAATCGGTAAAACTTTGAGCGCTGTTGCGCTGTGAAGCGTTTACCTTGTGAATCATGATCTCTCCAGTCCATCATAGTTGAGAGGCCCTTATCGTGTATGGCGTAAGAGCTGGGTGCCCCTGCTCTAGAGCGGGCATCCTTCTCATCAGCTGTGAAGGCTCTCCATTCAGGACCAGTGTCGATGCGGTGGTCGCTGACTACAAGACCACAGGTGGCACAGATTCTTTCGCCCTTCTCCAAATCCTGCACTAACTCATGTCCACCACAATCTGGACATGTGAAACCCATGCCTTTTGTTGCTCCCTTTCTTGATGACATAGTGGATTGACCTCTCCTCAACCCTTGGGATTGGACGCTAATGGGTATCTAATCTCACCTTGCAATGCTGTCGAAGTTGTCGAGTGGCGCTGAAACGTTCAAGAAGCTGTTCAATCCCTGTAGGTGGACCATTAGATTTATATACTATACAGCAATAGCTCTTATAAGTCTTTCGAACCTTTATATGCCTAGGTTCCACTCCCCTGTTTTTCCCCCGCTTGTCTGTGTATGGACGCATTTTGATTTAAGTATTTTGACAAGTCCCTCGCGGTCATTCCTAGTCAGTTTTCCGTTGCTTTTTGTAGGAAACATGTTATCCTCACTATAGTAGTTCGAGAAAAACGTTCTATCCTCATACATACGTATAATCTACTTCTCAACTTCCTCGATGTCGGAATACAAGCGCCATTCGGAAACCAAATCATAACGTACTTCTGCAGTCCAGAGGATGGTCTCTTTCTCTTCAACCTC
>JBHLQK010000215.1:0-4982 GCA_048884925.1 Candidatus Thorarchaeota archaeon | reverse complement strand
ATGATTCTGTTGCGCCACCGGATGGCGAGAATATCTTTGTAACGGTGCCAATTTCGCCCGGTGTCGAGGATACTCCAGAGATACGTGATGCCTACTTCGACAAAATGGTCCAGCATATAGAAAAAGTAACAGGCACTTCAATTCGTGATGCAATTGTGGTCAAGAGGATATTTTCACTGAATGATTTCTCAAATGACTACAATGCATACAAGGGCACTGCTGTGGGTTTGACGCATACGTTTAGCCAGTCAGCATTCTTCAGACCTAGGCATCAGAGTAAGAAGGTGAAGAATCTCTATTACACTGGGCAATACACACACCCAGGAATAGGGGTTCCTATGGCCCTTATAGCTTCTGAAATTGTCGCAGACCTCATAAAGAAGAACCATACATAGGGAATGAAGTCTTTCTAGGGGAGAAGGAGAATGACGAACATCTTCTATCTAGCATTCAAAGTATCAAGAGTCCGATTCTGGCTGTATTTGGGCGGCACATATCTGATAGGATATATAATTGGGATAACTGATTTACTGCAGCTACTGGATTTTAATTTCATACTCCATCTCTTCTACTTCATGATTCCTGCCAATATCTTCCTTTACGGAGTCAACGACATATCGGACAAAGACACTGACATATTTAATCCAAAAAAGGATGAGAAGGAATACCGTGCAGCAGAGAAAGACAGAAGGAATCTCTATCTTCTAGTTGCTCTATCCTTCGTATATGGGATTTTGCTAATCCTCCTCAGTCAACCTGATTTGATAGCTAGTGTGATGTTTGCTTCTTGGATGCTACTATCTGTCGCCTATAGTGTCAAGCCTCTACGTTTCAAGGCAATCCCAGTCTTTGACTTCTCCTCAAACTTCCTCTATGTGATTCCTGCGTTGTTGGCGTTCTATCAGACTACACTCATTATACCACCCTTTCTACCGGTCTTTGCAGCCTTCATGTGGACCTCAGCAATGCAGTTATTTTCAGCGATACCTGACATTGAGGCGGATAAGAAGGCGAATCTAAAGACAACAGCTGTTGTAGCTGGAGAGAAGGGATCACTTATTCTGTGCTTCATCTTTTGGGCAGTCTTTGCAGCCATTCTCATATTTGTGACACCATGGAATGCCCCATGGAATCTCCTAATGCTTGTTTATCCAGGAATACCACTCTACTTGCTAGTGCGACCGAGTGTGAGTATTGAGCGGGCTTATTGGTACTTTCCATACTATACCGGGTTGTTCGGGATGGTGCTCTTCATCTCAGTGGGAGTACCTCTCTTGGGTGTGATTTGATGGAAAGCGTCACCCAATCTCCACGTCTGAATCTAATCGTGTCAATCTCAACTATTGCTCTGTTTCTGTCTAGTTGGTTGGTGGCAAACGTCGATATTGGAGAATCAGTTACATGGGTATCTGCTTTCTTTATTGTGATTCTGGCAGTACCCAGCTATTACTATTGGCTCAAATGGTTGCCTTTCAAGAGAGGACTGTACATCCTTCTTTTTCTCAGTATCTTCCCGATAATCATTGAGGCAATTGGGATAACAACAGGTCTCCCCTATGGAGGATTTCATTACACCGACGAAATGGGCTACAAGATTCTGGGGCTAGTGCCTTGGAGTGTCTCATTTGCATTTGGACCCCTTGTGATTGGAAGTGTCGCTGTTGCAGCAACAATTTCCAGAGATCCAAGGATTGCTTTGCCTCTCGGGGCAATATTACTTGTCATTTTCGACTTGATTCTAGATCCAGCTGCAGTTTTACTGAACATTTGGGTATGGGATACACCAGGGCTGTACTATGGGATACCGATTACCAATTATACTGGTTGGTTGCTCACGGGATTCATTGTATGTGTCCTATTGCATGCAATGACTTCAGATAGTTTCCAATCATTAGCAGAATTTCCAAGGCAGCTGTCGGTGAGTCTGCTGTTAATAGTTTCATTCTGGACGGGGTACTCTTTATGGGCGGCACTTGTGATACCAACGATCATCGGAATCGGGATGATGACTTACCTCACATTCTTCCTGCAAAAGGTTGAATAGAATAATATATTAACAATTGTTATTTTACCTTCTGGAGGCTTTAATTTTGGCTGATGATAAACTAACTCTCAACGAGTTTCACAGGAAATTGGGCGCAAAGACCAATGGCGGCGTCTGGGGTGTCCTTGATAACAACAGCCCAACAGAAGCTGAATTGGAAGAAGCACTCGAGATGGCTTACACATCACGATATCACTGGAAACAGGTAGGCACACTCACAAATGAGGTGCGATCAGTTTACATGATTTCTAGGGTTTTCTCTCATATGAAGAACGGGGAGCAAGCGGTCAAGTATGCGAACTTGATGCATGAATTAGCGCAGAAAGCCAAGAAAGACGATGGGGATAACTGGGCTGCTTTTGACATGCCATTTGTCTACGAGGCTATCGCCAAAGCGCATGCTGCGGCTGGCAACAAAGACGAATGCAAGAAATTCACTAAGATGTCACAAGAACTCATCGATAAGTTGGAAGACAGACAGGACCGAGAGATTTGTCAAGGCGAGCTAGACAAGGTCAAGTGCTGAAAACAACGAGATTTGCGGAAGAGGAGCTGCTTTAAGATAGAACGCGTGCATAAAGATAGAGGTGTATTAGCATTGCGTTCCTTTCCTTTCATGCAGACTAGTGTGTTCACTGATGATAGATACAGTTTTGGTGGAAACCAGCTTGCCACATTTTGGGATGATGAATCCAACCTCTCTTTGACACCTGAAGAAATGTTGGGCATAGCAAGGGAGATGAATTTCTCGGAAACTACCTTTGTATTCAAATCTACAGTGAAGGAATGCTCTGCGAAAGTGAGAATATTCACACCCGGCCTAGAGATTCCTTTCGCTGGCCATCCTACTATTGGCACTGCATTCGTTTTAAAGCGCAAGAAGCTGATTCCAGAGAAGACGGAAACTTCTCATCTAGAGCTTGGGATTGGAAAGACTGAGGTCAATTTCGTTGGCAAGAGAACAGTCCGTATGACCCAGAGTGATCCCAAGATTATGGGCGAACTTGATGAGATAAAGCCAGTACTGAAGGCTATAGGACTGAGTGAGAAGGTCCTTGCCGAAGATGCACCAGCCCAGTTCATATCAACAGGATTTCCGTTTCTTATTATTCCCATCAAGACTCTATCCGCTATTAGAAGAGCTGTCCCAAATCCGACTGAAATCCTAAAATCACTCAAGAATGAGATTTCGCAAGAGATAGTCATCCTCACTACAGAAACAATACACTCGGACTCGAATGTACACGTGAGGATGTTTGCCCCTGGTGCGGGAGTTCTTGAGGATCCTGCAACAGGTAGTGCAGCAGGCCCGATTGGCGGATACATCGAGGCACACAATCTCCTCCCCAATCACTCGTTGGGGGAATTCATTGTCATAGAACAAGGCTTTGAGCTGAATCGACCAAGTAGACTTGTATTTCAGAGTGCGAAGGTAAGGGGGAAGAAGAGGGTCTACGTAGCTGGCAAAATAAGTCTCATGGCGGAAGGGAAGTTCTTTCTCAAGAGTCAGAAGAAGAAATGAATGCATTATTGGAATTAAAAATGACTGTATACTTCATGTAGCCGCCAATATGTAAGTCTATTACATCAACTGGTCTCTTACCAGTTAGTAGCGATTTGGGCTCGTATCCCATTCATGAACCAGAGGAGTATCATATGTTCATTAACAGAAAAGAACAGGAAGAGCATGTTACTTGCTCTTCCCAAAGATAAGTTACTCCTGAATAGGCGTCCCAGTGGTTTGAGCTGCTTGTGCCTTTAGCTCTTCGAAATTCGGATCAATATTCGTTGACCTTAGAATCCAAGCGGCAACAAGTAAGAAAGGCGCAAAGAGTGGCCCCCACCATAGATATCCGAATAGCTCGCTGCCCGTACTAGCTACTGAGAAGTCCATGAACCAGCCTAGGATCAAGGCTGTAATGGCTTGGAATATATTCAGTGGTACACCCTTGAAGCCCTCATACATTCCTGCACGACTCTTCCCGCTCTGGAGTTCATCCACCTGAACAATGTCAGCTGGGACAATGTAGCTCATTAGGTAATAGACAGCCATGCAAGCCGCCAGAGGAATGAAGTAGAAAAAGGCGACAACGACATTTGAAATCACTCCTGCTAGCCAGCCAACAACTGGCGTCATTGCCATCAGCAAGGCTAGGAAGAACAAGGAGTACATCATGAGTCGGCCTTTGCCAACCTTTCGAATCATCTTAATCCACAGGTAAAGGAAGATGATGATTGATACAAGGAGGCCAATTGCTGGCGGCAGTAGTAGTTCCATTGAGATTAGAAGAAGCACACTCTGAGCATAACCTACAATTTGGGTTGTGATTGCCGAAAAGCTGAATGACAGAAAACCTACAATCAAAACCCATTTCACATAAACTGGGTTCTCTAGGACTGTCTTGGTTTCCTCCCTCATGCTCCTCTTTGGCATGACTATGTCTGGCTTTTCCCGTATGAATGCAATCGATGGCAGATAGAATAGCACAGTAATGATTGCGAACACTAGGACTATCATGAAGCCAATCGAACTCAGACCCGGTTGGGGTTCAGCTACGAAGAATAGAGGAGTTACAAATCCGATAACCACTCCAAGTCCGTTAGCAACCCAGTTCGCTGTGTTCTGCATGCTAGAAACCAATGGACGTTCATCTTCATCAGTTATTTCTGGCATCCAAGCTTGAAACGCAGTGAGAAGAAATGCATAGAAGAACTTGAAGGCGCAAATGAAAAGCAAGTAATAACCGAAGACAACATACTGAAGAGATAGATCGGCTGTATCGATAAACCAGTTGGGCACAAATATCAAGAATCCAGTAATGGCCAATCCAGGCGCTCCAACGATAACGTAGGGCTTTCTCCGTCCCCATCTGGTTTCTGTCTTATCACTTCTGAATCCTATGAACCAGTGTGTAAAACCTATGACAACATATGATGC
>JBHLQK010000214.1:0-4984 GCA_048884925.1 Candidatus Thorarchaeota archaeon | reverse complement strand
GTAGAATCATTCGCCCAATGACCCGTGTAGATAGAATCATCTGTTGGGTCAACAACGCAGGTGGAGAAGGCGATATCAGAGGGGTGTTCCTTTATGACCTGAAAGGATTCAGGTCCAGAGACATAGAACGCAGATTCACCAAGAGCCACGATTCGTCCTGCATTTGGCTGGAATGCTATCGCATTGAATGAGAGGTTTCCTGTCGAGAGATAATTTGAAACACTGCCATCCAGTTCTAGTTCGACTATCTCATGAGCCTCGCGATCTAGAATGAGCACATCATTGTCACCATTCTCACACAAAGAAATAGGACTCAATGGTTTTGATTGATAGATTGTTTCAGAACTCCATCCTGGCTGCAGATTCCGAACAGCATCGAGATACCCATCCGCGCTCAAGACAAATAGGTTGGCGTGATTAAGAGGACTAAGAATTGCGGGGATGAGAAGAAGAGAAATCACGAGAACAGTTCCTAGCTTACTCAAGTAATCAGATCTCCCAGATGTGGAGAGAAGTAGAGTGACTTTAGATACTTATTATTATGGGAGATACTTGGTGGCTGGCAGAAAGCAAGAAGGCCGTCTGAGTCTAAGCCTCGATAGTGGTTCAATTGCTCTCGTCCGGGAACACTTTCTTTTTCGTGACTTATACCATCGAACGGGCAGATCATCACTCTATGTTACCGTTCGTCATTCTGCCCTATGTGTCGTCTTAATCGCTTGGCCAACGTTGGAATGTGTTTATGGCTTCGCTCGACACATCAAGCCCAGACGCCTATCGTGAGCGTACTCCTCAGACGGCCAAAAGAATATTAGATGAATTTTGTATTAAAGCTTTCTCTGCATCTTATCAGCGTTGCAACAGCCCCTGAGCGCGTAGAATCGTATCGAGATATTCATGGGGCGGGACTTGAATCACAATGCCCTGGTCTACATTGATAATGTAGATTTGATCAATCTCTGATAGAGCGAGGGCATCCATTAGGATTGGAGGCGTCTTATAGTATATGTCGCACTCTTTCTTAAGCTCCGCAATTTCATCCATATCCCGAATCGCTGGGGGCTTTAGAAGAATTCCGGGAATCTGTAGCACGTGGTAGTTTGGTGTAGCAAGACCAAAACGATGACTGTATCTGCAGTAGCGAGCTATCTTTGCTGCATTCCTAGTCTGACGATAACGAATAGGGTATAGGGCAGCTTTTGGTGGAACGTAGCCTGTTTCTACCTCTACAACGAGTGCTTCTTTTTCAGTGGGGAGTCCAAGACGTTCACAAATCATAACAGTTTCAATATCGAGTTCCAGCTCTGGCTCCCGGTCGCGAACTGCAAAAAGGTCTGCAATCAGTTGACCCCCAACAAGCGGATGCTCACACTTTACATCATAACCTTGCTTGATAAGGTGTTTTGCACAAAGAAGCTGCAGAACACTGTGATTAATTTGAACAAGTCGCTTTCTGTTCAAATCCACGAGGCGATTGCGGATTTCAGTTAGCTGTTGCAAGGTGTCTGTGTCTGATGTTGATTGAAGCTGGGTCAGTAGCTTATCGAGGTCTCGAGAGAACTTGTTCTTGGTCAAGCAACCACCGACGATTCTCATTTTCGCAATTGGCGAGATGGCTATCCCAACAGTCAGACTTGCCGCTGCCTTTTAACCTATCTCACCCAAAGGATTGTCATTATTCAAGGTATTGTGTGACATGAGGATGCCTTTCTTTTGTGCTCTGATGCAAGAATGATTGAATGAAAGTAGATGAAATCTATGAGACATCATGGGTGCTTCTGCTAATCATTTCAAGTGTTGACATTCAGAGCCCAGCTTCATGAAACATCTCCCATAATCGAGCATTAAGCCGGTTGACGGCATGAACGACTCTAGGATAGGACATAAAATCCTCCACTGACCTTGTGAAGGGAGATGCTTTAATCTCATCAGTGATTGGCGGACCATCGCCAGGACGTTCAATGATGAGACCTACATCAACGATTGGTTCATTTGTTGTGATACTTGCCCACCAGAATTTCTCCGGATATTTCTCGTACAATCCCATTATGATGTCCTGACCTGCAATTTGCCCTTCGTCAAAACAGATTCTCATCCTATATTCCATGTCCCCCAATGCAAATACATTGTAAAGAACGTGGAAATGGATACCGCCACCCTCCTGCAAGTCCCGCAGGATTTTTCGCACCCGCCGAGAGGTAAAACCTGTTTCTTTGGCAATCTGGGAAACAGGGAGGCGGGCATCATCAGTCAAAGATCGCAGTACACGTAGCTGGTCGTGTGTGAAGGTGACTCTCTTCCCTCTTGTGTTTAGCGGGTAACTGGGTGATTTGTTGGGAAAGAAAAAGACAATGGGTCTCATTTCCACTTCCTTTACACCATCAAGGTCAGATAGGTAACGTTTAAGGCCCAAGGTTTCTCTAGCACCCAGCACCATTGCATGATACTCATATCGTCTATCACTGGTACGATAGATTTCACAGACCATAGGTTGACTCGCGATTTGCTTCATCAGCTCTATCACGTTCTCGGACCCATCGGTAGAAACAAAGCCAGCCACATTTTCAGCGCCAAGAGTTTCGAAGCTTACACATATGCTGAACTTCTTAATCACTCCTTGCTTGCGAAGATTGCTGATTCGATTTTTGACAGTATTGGGTGAAATCCTGAATTTCTTTGCAAGTTCTTTATATGGCCTCCTAGAATTGCCACTTAACTCACATATCAAAGCCCAGTCCAGCGGATCCAAACCATTACTCACTCTTCTGCTGACTTGGGAAATGATTATTGGTTGTCAGATTGGTTTTAACATCCTGCTGGCTACCACTTTCCCTACAGCTGTTGCAGTATATACAATGATTTGTTAATAAAATTGGCTCTCAAGTGAATATTTCGCAATGGGTATTGCATAATGAGGCTGATGAATCGTATTTTTTGCAATTTTTCGAAGTAGCTACCTCCCGCTCTTTAATATTCCAGAGAGGAAAACCGTAGAGTGCAATGTACAGTCTGCGACAAGTGACTCTATACATTGTGGACTGAGAAATATCAGTCACCAAAAGGGTTCACTATATGAACCGGAAAGGAGGCGAAAAAGCTGTATAGAATGAGCCTGGTGAAACGATTAGGCGTAGTAGCACTAGTATTAACATTCACTATTGCGTTAGTTTCAGTTTCACCTGTTCAGGCAAAGAGACAAATTTTCGGCACTATGGACTTGGAGTTCAATCTCGGTTGGCCTGGATATGGGACTGAAATACCTGATTGGGTAGGGACTATTGAGATAAACGGAGAAACGTATGGAATGCTATTCTTCGCTTTTTGGACAGGAAAGCCATTTGATGATCCGGCGAAAGGGATGGCATTCTTCTTTGGCGAGATATGGGCAATCTATGATATGGACGTGGCAAGCTTTCCGGGAATACCAAATGGTGATACCGGAGAGTGGGCACAGTTACTTCCAGCAAACAATCCCGATGGATTAGTTGTGTGGGGACACGACGAAGGCGTGACCAATATGGCAAACACCAAATATCACATGACTGGCAGTGTCGAATATGCGGGAGACCCCTTCACTAAGTGGGCAGGCCGTAATGTCTACATGAGCGGATTGATTGAATGGTACGAAGATATCCCCGCTCCTCACTACGCTCCTGGAGAGTTCCGAATAAACTCACCCTAGGAAATGAGAAATCAGGAGGCTCTTGGTACACTCCAAGATGCCTCTACCCTTTTTTTCGATGATTTTTCTGCTTGAAAGAGGAAAAAAGCCATGAGGCTTTATAATGAGGTGTAACCATGGCGGATGTGGCTATTGCCCAAAATAAGAACATCAGAAGCGCTGTTTATGATGCGATTCATCACTTAGGTGGTATTGAGAGTATTGTCCATCCGCAGGATAGAGTGGTGATTAAGCCAAACCTAGTGTTTGGCCTGCCCCCTTTTACAGGCTTCACAACAGACCCCCCAGTTGTTCAAGCCATTGTACAATTATGTCAAAGCATGAATCCTTCTGAGATTGTCATCGCCGAAGGGTCTGGTGGCATCGACACTGAATTAGCATTCAGGATAAGTGGATATACTGAACTGGCTGAGAGCTATGGTGTGAAGCTGGTAGACTTAAACGAAAGCCCATCGATGAAGGTCGAGGTTCCAGATGGTCAGTGTGTTCATGAGCTGCATGTTCCGCAAGTAATCCTAGAGTGCGATGTGCTGATCAATGTGCCCAAGCTGAAATTGTATAGACGGATTCCAGGAAGAAGCGATTGGATGAGCCTTGCAGTCAAGAACCTCTTAGGCGCACTTCCTGGAAGGGGTGAATATTCAACTACTCGGCCGTCTGGATTCTCCGTTGAAATGTCCCGTGAATTCTGGACAACCGAGGGGAAATACTTCCACCCTGCCTATCAACAGTGGTGGAGTCCTAGTGGTGAAAAGAAGAGGATTCACAGGAATCTCGCTCAGGGCTTGGCTGATGTTAACCTTGTAATCCAACCAAAACTCAACCTCATTGATGGCATAATAGTGAGCAAAGATGTCAACATGACACATACAAAAGGAGAAACGCCCTTCGAGCTGAACACAGTCCTAGCAAGCAGGGATCCTCTTGCTCTTGATTGCGTCGCTGCAAGAATCGCTGGGCTGAGTCCTTTTGAAATGGAGTATCTTAGACACGCCGCGGAGAGAGGCATTGGAGAATCAGATTCCAATAAGATTCAATTGCACGGAACCGCGCTGGAGAAGATAATTGAAACGTGGCAAATGGAACCAGACAGACTTTAACTCATTAATGCAGAGATAGCAATCATCCGTCTATTTTTTCCATCAAGCCTGCCTCAACCGTGATCCCTGGGCCAAGCGCAGCTGAGAACACCTTACCTCTCTTCCTAGGGTCATTCAGAATATCTTCCAACACGAACATGATAGTGGCGGAACTCATGTTCCCGTACTCCTGCATGATTCTATACGAAGCGTCCAAATCCCA
>JBHLQK010000213.1:0-5044 GCA_048884925.1 Candidatus Thorarchaeota archaeon | reverse complement strand
AACAGAACATCATTAATACCAGTCTTAACACGGCGACCATCATCTTCCTTTATGCCCCCATTGTTGCCCTACTCACTGGAATTGCAGCAATCTCAATCGATCGATGGCTTCTCTTCATCTCAGTTCTTCTGTTTATTGGACTACCTCTCGTTCTTGGGCTCTCGAGTAGGAGATATCTGATTAGTACAAAAGGGCTCGACTGGTTTGAAAACAAGTACAGACCCGCCATAGGTAAGCTCGCTTTGATTGCTCTCCTAAGCACTCTGGTTGTGTTGTTCTCCCTAAACGGGGCTGTGATGCTGGAAAATCCTGACCTCCTCGTGCTGGTTTCTATACCCCTCCTGATTGGCTTTGCAGTCGTTGTAGGATATAATCTTCTCGTCACACGGGTCGTAGGTCTTGCATATCGAGAGGGCGTGATTACAGTCATAATTGGGTCTTCAAGTCATTTCGAAATAGCCATTGCAACAGCTGTATCAATCTACGGTGTTGGATCCATCGCCGCCCTGGGCACCACAATGGGACTTTTCTGGGAAGTGCCCATTATGCTAGGCTTGGTATATTTATCCAAAGCCCTCAACAAACGGAGGTTCTGGAAGGGTGCTCCTATGTGAGTCAATTGACTTCTGTTGAAGTGGATTTCAGGAAAGTCAGTAAGTAAAGATGAGTCAGTATAGAAACACTGATATATCGAGATAAATCGATAGTTACGTGATTTATGCGAGATGGTCACGATGGTTTCTGAGAAGCCAGCCTTCATCATGTGTGTGTGTACGGGCAAATGCCCGGGTTTTGAGAAAATGGACGTCTGGGACTTCATTAATACAGTTCGAATGGTCCTTCCAGTACAACATGGTATCATCCACCCTCAGCTATGCGAAGAGGATGGTGATCGCTACTTGGAAGATGTTCTACGACCCGGACAGAGGGTCTTCATTGGTGGCTGTGCACCAGCAATGCAGTACAAACTCTTTCGTGATGCTTTCGAGAAGAGCGGTCTTGATGTGAAGAGTGATCTTGTCCCAATTGATGTACGTGACATGACTACTGAAGAAGCTGTTGATCGAGTGTCTGAGGAGCTGAAGAAACATGGATACGACGTCGAGTGAGCCGGGTTTAGGTGCGACGTTCATGGGTGTTGACCGCAAGAAGATACCTTGGTGGCCAACAATAGATTTGGAGAAGTGTGATGGGTGTAATGGTGAGTACGATTGTTTGAAATTCTGCCCTCATAGAGTCTACAAGCCAGTTGACAACCCTGCTAGAATTGAGGTTGAAAATCAGTATAATTGTGTAGTCTTTTGCCAAGCCTGCAAGAGGATGTGCCCCAAAGATGCTATCTCCTTTCCAACAAAGGCGGACATTTTGAAACTAATCAAGAGCGAGCGAGCTAAGTAAGGTGGTATTCAGTGGTGCGAAAGTACGTCATCCCATGCGCGGGATACGACCGACCAGGTGGTAGAGTATCTAGGTCTGTTGCAGAGAAACTTGCAGAGGACCGCGATGACGTGGTCATAGGAAGCATGGGGGCGCTCTTCAAAGAACGTCCCGGTGAGATGCGTGACTTAAGAACCTCAGATGTTTTTTGTCTTGACGGTTGTGGAACAAACTGCGCCTCGGAACTGGCATCTGCACGGGGGAGGGATGATATTTCAGGTTTCTCCATTCCTGAGATTGCAGGTTCAATCGAGGATTTCGAAGAGAAAGTCAAACATCTAGTTAATGTAATGACTGAAGAGCTGGACAGGACAACTACAAAGACCTTGTCCACAACCACTGAGGAGGCTTCACGGAAGATAGAATATATTGAAGAGAGATTTGACAAATTCACGCTCAGTGTGGCCAAGGGTCTGAAGTACTCTGATAACGACTTCTGGGTATGGGTTGAAGGTGAAAACGTCCGGGTAGGGGCCTCAGATTTCCTTCAACAGATGGTGTCTGATGTGTACTTTGTAGAGCTCGCTGAGCCTGGTACTCATGTGAACATGTTTGATGATGCTGGGGCGATGGAATCGACAAAGATTCTGGTTGAGATTATAGTCCCGGTGTCAGGAACGATTGTAGAATCTAATCTGTCGCTTGAGGACTGTCCTGAACTTATCAACGAGAGTCCGTATGATAAGGGATGGCTGTATATCATCTCTCCTGACGATATTGATGAACTGGAACTGCTCAGAGATGCATCGGACTATATGGTCCATGCGTTGGCGAAGGCTCAAGAAGAGATTGGAAAGAAGGTGGAATAGAAGATGAAGAAAGTAGTAATCCCATGTAGTGGAATCGGAAAAGCATTTGGTACAGCTGCAAGGGAGGCGACCTACCTATTGACGGACGCTGAACATCCTGATACATTCATGACCATATGCCTTCCGCTATTAATGACAGACGATGAGGAGTCCAAACGGATTGTGATGGAAACCGATGTCTACACCATTGATGGATGTCCTAAGAAATGTGCATCAGTACTTGTAAAACATGCGGGAGGAAACCCCATCATGGAGATCATGACACCCAAGGTGCTTGCAGAGAACAAGGGACACAAACCCGAAACCGTTCTGGATATCGGTAAAGGTGGGAAACTTCTTGCTGATGATATTGTGAAGATAATCCTTGACCATGGAGGGTCAGCATAGTGACATTCAAACCCAAGGTTGGTCTGATCTCGTGCAGTGGTGAAGCATGTTCCGGAGGAAACATCTCGCGTGCTGCAACACTTGAGGTCTTACATCACCTAAGGCCAAATGAAACTGTGACGATATGCCTCCCTCTCTTCTTAGCTGGGGATGAGGCCGAGAGAGAATTTGCTAAGAACTTTCCTACTATCACAATTGATGGATGTAGTAAGCTCTGTGCAGGGAGTGGCACAGCAAAATACAGCAGCGAACCCGCAGTGAAGATGAATCTTGATGACTATATGGGAGAATATTGTACAAGCACTGATGAGAGGTGGAAGATCAATAATAGCGGCGGTTTTGTGGAGAAAATTGCCCAAGACATAGCATCACATGTTGATCATCTAAGAGAAGAATGGAAGTGATATATGTGTCTGACAAGATTCCGGTAATGGTGTTCATGCCTGTGGGAGTATGTGGCTGCAGTCAGACTGGATTCCTGGGACGAGTTTATGAAGCTGTCAGGAAGTACAGAGATGCTGTGGCCTACAGGGAGTACTCAGCTGAGAGTGAAGTTGCCAAGCGGTATGGTGTTGGCTATCGTGGTGTAGTTGTGGGTACAAAATCCCTTGGAAGTAATCCATCCACAGCTAAAATTGAAGAAGCTATCATCAAGGAGATTGGGAACCAAGGCATAGAAGCAACATGATGAATTACTGGCGTTAGTACAAATCAGAAGATGTCAATTAGGAAGGCAAATGGAATGGTCACTCAAGCTGTTGTTGTGGGTCACCTGACAAAACACTTTGGCGAAGTATTAGCAGTTAACGATATCTCCTTCGAGATACAGGAGGGAGAGATTTTTGGGATTCTCGGGCCTAATGGCGCTGGCAAGACAACCACAATACGAATGCTCACTGGTGTCCTTCCTCCAACTTCGGGCGATATCAGCATTCTCCATCAGTCTATGCCCAAGGAATCAGCTGCAATCAAAGAGAAGATTGGAGTTCTCCCTGAAACTGCGAATGTATACGGGGACATGACAGGAAGTCAAAATCTACACCTCTACGGAAGACTCTATGGTCTTGAAACCAGAGTGATAAAAGAGCGGTCTGAGAACCTCTTGAGAGAGATGTCCTTGTACGGGCAGAGGGACCAGGTCGCGAAGACTTACTCAAAAGGGATGAAACAGCGGCTGAGTCTTGCTATGACGCTCATGAGTCAGGGGCATATCTTGTTTCTAGATGAGCCCACATCTGGACTTGACCCTAAGAGCGCCCTTCAGATTCGAAGTGTGATATTGGACTTGGCGGCCTCTCAGAGGACCATACTGCTTACGACTCACAACATGAAGGAGGCTGAGGAGCTCTGTGACCGTGTAGCCATCATGAATAATGGTCGAATAGCCGCCATCGACACACCCGCGAATCTTCGAAGTGCTTTCCAAGCCCGTCAGAGTGTTGTCATTGAGTTCTCAAACACACCAGACATAGATGCAGTTCGTTCAATTCCTGAAGTAAATGATTTGATTTCAACTGGATCGAGAGTCAAGTGCTACACATCGGACCCTGGCGAAGTTCTCATTCAGCTATTGGAAATTACAAGAAAGAGTGGACTTCGTATTCTCCACGTTCAGACTGAAGCCGCGACATTGGAGGATGTCTTTCTGGATCTGACACAGGAGAGTGTGTAGGCTGATGACAGAGTCGAGGGGACTATCAACTCGAATAAAACAGATCACTGCAATTATGATCAAAGACATAAGAATATACTACACTCGGGGACCAACACTGATCTTTGGTTTGTTGTTTCCATCCTTTTTCTTTCTCGCATTTGTCGTAGGTCGGGCCATGGATCCGATCTTGCTGCTACCAGGGTTACTAGCTATGGTTGTGTTCTTCTCAGCCACTGCAGTTTCACCGGTCATTATGCCGATTGAAACAGGGGCACACACTTTGGAACGTCTACTCACTCTCCCAGTCCCGTTCTGGGCTACACTTCTTGGTGATGCACTTGCATCCTTCTCTTTTGCTATAATTACCAGTTCAATTCCCATAACCCTGCTATTCCTATTTGTGACACCAAGCCTATTCACGGCAATCTACATTGTGGGAACCACAATCTTGGGGTGTTTCTTCTTCTCCCTCTTTGGCCTCTTACTATCCTCCCCCCCTGCTGACCAACCATCAACTATAATGATGTTGACAAGTCTGGTGAAATTTCCCTTGATATTCATTAGCGGTATATTCGTTCCTCTTCAAAGTATGCCACAGCCCTTTGTCCTTCTTTCGCTCTTTTCTCCTCTTACTTACCTCGTAGATCTCCTTAATGGTCTTATCCTTGGAGTATGGTTTATTGGTCCCCTCATTGACTTTGTCATCATCATCTGCTTCACACTCATTCTCGCCAAGACTGTCGAGATAGCGCACAGT
>JBHLQK010000212.1:0-5163 GCA_048884925.1 Candidatus Thorarchaeota archaeon | reverse complement strand
CTATTGTTGCCAGTTGACACTCCTCTTGCTAATGTGAGTCTTCTGAAGACACTATACCAACTGCGGAAGAATCATGGAGCTGTAGTGCCATCCTGGCCAACTGGATACATTGAGCCCTTGCATTCTGTGTATCTTGCTGAACATGCCTACTTGGAAGGAATTGAGGCAGTCAATGAGGACAAGTATAGAATGAAGGACCTTCTGGACAGGCTTAGGAATGTGCTCTATGTTTCAACACTCGTACTGTCGGAGTTTGATCCTGAACTAGCTACTTTCTCAAACGCCAACACAGAGAAAGAATTGAGAGCCCTTGAGAAATCAGTCAAGCTAAGCTAGAAGTCTTGGTACTCATACCTGATTCTGCAAGTTCCTTCATGACCCACCATGCACGGACCATAAGGTTCCTCTGGGACACAGCGATTGCCAAAGAGAGCGCAATCTGAGGGATTTGTTATTCCGAGGATGACCTCATGACATTTGCAGCCAGGGAGAATGTCTACTGAATCAATTGGAGGCAAATCAAATCTCAGACGGGCATCATACTCTGAAAACTGCTCACGGAGAAAATACCCGGAATTACTAATGATTCCCAGCCCTCTCCAAGGCGCATCTCCAAGTCGAAACACCTTATCAAGCGCCTTCTGTGCCGCAATATTTCCCTCTGGCTGGACTACTCGAGTATACTCGTTTTCTGACTCAGCGCGCCCCTCATTGATCTGCAAGAGTATCATTCTGATTGATTCAAGTACATCAAGGGGCTCAAACCCGGCGGCCACACAAGGAACTCGATGTTTTTCAGCGAGAGGCTGATAGGATTTGGTGCCTATCACTGCGCTCACATGCCCAGGTGTGATAAACCCATCTACATCAAAGCCTTCGATATTGACAAGAATCTCCATCGCTGGAGGAATGGCTTTCAGTGAAGCAAGAAGTGAGAAGTTGCTGGGCGGCCCTTTCAGAATCTCTACTGCTATGGTAGGAGCGGTGGTTTCAAAACCAACCCCAATAAAGACTAGTTCACGATCAGGATTCTTTTTGGCAATGTCCACAGCTTCATTAACGCCGTATACAACTCGAATATCGGCACCCTCTGCCCGTTCCTTAATCAGAGAAGATGAGGTAGAAGGTACGCGTAGCATATCACCGAACGTTGCTACTATGTGACCCTTGCGTGAAACCTCAATTGCGAAGTCGACATCCTCAGCAGCGCATACACACACTGGACATCCAGGACCTGCAACAAGAGATATACCGCTTGGTAGAAGTGACCGAAGTCCGTGTCGACTTATTGTGTCTTCATGTGTTCCGCAGACGTGGACTATTCGAGTCATTCTGTCAGCGTTTAGAGTTTCTATCTTGCGGACGAGAGTTTTTGCATGTTTCGCATCTCTGAACTTTGCATGCTCGAACATAGACCCATCAAATGACATACAAACAATGCATGCATAAAAAGTATCTAATCAGGAAGGGATCTCATTTTCCCGACTTCACATCATCAAGAATCACAATTGATTCTCCAAGGGTGATAGATAGCTTAGCTGCAAGCTCCTTTGGACTGATGTCTGGTTGTTTGCTTAGAATGAATTCTCTTGTGTGCCCTGCAAGATTGGCATAGCGCGGATTCATTCTTGCAGTTTCCACCAGAATGTCCCATAGAGGATGTGTCTTGAAGTCAGTGATATTAATCTCAATATGACGTGTAGACTTGGTCTTGGGTCGGGGAGGTGGAGTAGAAGAGTCAGCCTCGCGTTTCTTAGTATGCTTTTCCAGCTTATCCTGCTTCAAGTCTGCTTCCCTTACCTATTCCCGGCAGGAGGTCTCAGGCAGAGGCCCCCAAGCCATGGAGGCTTGCCGGAGATATAAGCATACGGGCGTTAATCAGAATTAGGTAACTATCGGCGCGCACTTGAGAGAAGTTGTCATTATAGAGCATCGAACGACTGAAGGAATAGCAGATAATGCTGCGTAGTAAGGTTTAACTATGACTTACTATGGAAGGTGCCAAGAGACCCGGCTTAAAGCCGACTTCGGGGTATGAGTTTATTGCCTCAAGGCATTAGAAGAATAGTTCTAGACGTATTGAAGCCTCACACACCAAGGCTCACTGATCTTGCGTTGATGCTCTCGAGAGATGAGCAAGTCAACGGATTAAACATCTCTCTGAAAGAGGTTGATCAAAATACAGAGAGCATAACCATTACTCTTGAAGGTGATAACCTGCAATTCGAGTCCATCAAAGAGATTCTTGAACAGGCAGGTGCAGTCATCCACTCGATAGACCAAGTGGTTGCTGGAAAACGCTTTGTGGAAGAAGTAACTCTGCAGCCTGAAAACACTTGAAGGGCTTAGCGTCCTTCCAGCTGTCCAAGAAGGCGTCCACTCTCCTCCTCAATCTTCCGCTGCACAAGACGATGAAGTTGATGTTCAAAAGCAGATGGGACTATCTTCACTACACTGCATAGACGATCGACTATCCTGTCTGCCAATGCGTTTGGAGACACAACTCCACCTTTCACAATGCTTCTCACAACTTCTTCGCCGACGCTGGTGCGGACAATCGAGTCCACAACACTCGCGATTGTTCCATCAGGGTCAAAGTAGTAAGGATTGCGGTTTCGGTCATGAAGGATTATGAAGTCTAGCTTCTCGATGATATTCTCAGTATACCACTCAAGGCTTGTTTCCTTAATCCTGATTTTGCTAGCGAACTCATTCTTTGTAAGCGGATTAGGATGACTCCATGGATGTCTTGTAACCACATAAAGCGAAGCGGCAAAAAAGGGGTCCACCTCTCTTGGTAGACCTTCGTGTGATACATAACGTCGGATAAGGTCCAAAGCCATATTCTCATATCGCTCATCGATTTTATTCTCTAGGAAGAACTCATGAGCATCCCGAACCACATTGACAACCACCTGTGGACTCACTACCATTTTCTTCTCGAAATGGGACACTTACCTCAGCTCTCCTTCGCGAACGGGAATGGCGCGTTCATCCAACCGAGGCCAACATTAATACTTTTGCACTGGAAAACAAGGTGAGTGCTTGTTGGCGCCCTCAACGAGCCCTGTAAATCTTCTCAAGAGCCCATCTAAGTGTATTCTGAATCTCATTCAGTCTGTTGCCTTCACTGTAGTTACGAATTACAATCTGTTGGAGTACACCTTCGTCGGCTCGCACCTCGAAATCAAATGCCTGTTCCCATTCTAGCTCGCCATTCTCAACCCGATGACGATCTTCCTGTTGGAACTGACCAAGAATTCTCTCAACGAAGAAACGTGCAAAAGCGCCTCTCTTAATATCATAAATTGCATGAGATGCAGGAATGACTGTGAGAGTCTGTGCTTCCAACTCTATCGTAGCAAGTTCTAGATCACCGGGTTTGTTCATCACCTGTATGGTACCAAGCTCTTCAGGTGTGAGAGCCTCCTTTTCATCAGCCTCTGCACTCAAGGCATCAACCGTTGCTGCAGCTCCAATTGTAGTGTCTGCAGTGGCGAAGCTACTGATTCCAATGACTGAGTCAAGCGCTTGTATATACGACTCAATTTGGTCAGCTTTCTCTCTGAGTTCAGCCAGTTGCTCATCTAGCTCCCGTCTCAACTCAAGAAGGACGCGAATCTCTGGATTTTCCAATTGCCAACCTCACTATTGTGTTCATAGACTCACAATCTATGGTGGCAAATCCATTTTAGTTCATGTATTATCAGTCGTTGCTGACTACGACTATCGCAAAGTCAGGGCACTCCATCTCGCAAAGCCTGCATGCTTTGCATGCATCTAAGTCGACCACAACCGGAAGAAAGAACCCGCGGTTGTCTACCTCATCAGCCTTATCCAAGACCGCGTGTGGGCAGACAGAGATACAGATATGGCAACCCTTACACATCTTGCTGTCAATGATGATCTTCTGTGCTTTCTTTGCCATAGATGAGGGTCTCCGTGCTCGTGCATTGTGAAGGATGATATAACCATATTCATGTAGTCAGCGAGAGTCGGGATTATATAGCATGCAGCTGACTGTTTAGCGGAGGCGCTGACAACTCTTGCTGAAGTCATTTCTTGTATTCAGGTGTCCAAAGTGCAGGAACTTCACCAATGCACCAGCAGGCCAAAAACGGCGACGATGTAGCTATTGTGGGAATATTATCAATATCGCTAAGGCGGCCTGTGCATTGTTTGACACACCGGAAAAAGCATCTGCCGCCGTCAAGGAGTTCAATGCTTCAAGAGGGGGAGATGCCTTTCAAAAGGCTGTCGAGGTCAGCAAAGAGAGAGTAAAGGCACTCCTGCCACCGGAGAAACTCAGTGTGAAGGATGTGGTTGGCGAATCGGATGAGGACCTACCTTCTGGCAAGTCGCAGAGGCTGTTGAAACTTCTTGAGGAGGAGGCTAATGAGAACGCTTGTTCTCTAGATAGAATAGCTGAAGTCTGCTCAGAGTATCAGCTTGATTGGCTTTGGGTGGAAGACCAGCTCAATAAGCTCTCAAACCAAGGCATTTTGATATTCCCAAGGCCTTGGACTGTCCAGCTGGTGGGTGTTCCATCTGATAAGATAGCCAAGGCACCTATAGTGGATGTAACGCAGGAAATTTTGGATAGGATCCGAGAGCTAGGTGGAGAAGCAGAAGTGAATGTGGTGATTGAACACCTTAAACAAATGGGAGTATCACTGGAGTCTGTAGAAACGTCACTGGATCGTCTGATGAATCAAGGAGCAATCTATGTCCCAAAGACAGGAAGGGTAGGACTAGTGTGAATGGCGATTAATTGAATAGTATTGATTTAATCTGGAGTGTGAGGAGAATGCCAGTTGTAGAGATTGTTGCGAAGAAGGCACTTCAGAATAATCCTGATCTCGACCTTGAAATTGTTGATCTAATAGTTCTCCTCTGGCTTTTCTCCAATCCCTATGACAGCAAGAGAAGGCAGCTCAGCAGCATGCGTAATGTTTTGAAAATGTGTGAAACATTCCAGACGCCTGGTAAAGGCATCGACCTAACAGAATCGGACCTAACACAAATTGTCCTTGCAAGCCTGCAAAAGCTGCAGGGAAGGAACCTTGTGTATGTCAGATCAGCAGGAATTCATTACGTCAAAGCTACAATGACAGAGAAAGGTATCGATCTTGTGAAGAACTCCATAAATACACCAGTTCTAAG
>JBHLQK010000211.1:0-5177 GCA_048884925.1 Candidatus Thorarchaeota archaeon | reverse complement strand
AGAGTAAGCCATTCTGGGTCCACACCCTTTGGCTCTTCGAGAACAGACTCTTTGTCCTCCCCGTATTCATAGAATCCACTACCAGTCTTTCTGCCGAGGGTACCAGCTTCTACAAGGCGTTTCAGAGTTTCAGGGGGTTTGAAGCAATTACCTAATTCCCTATAGAGTGTACTGGAAGTACCGAATGAAACATCTAGACCAACAAAGTCAGACAATTCGAATGGGCCCATGGGCACCCCATATTGCTCTTTCAAAGCCGTATCAATCTCTCTAAGTGTTGCAATGCCCCTCTCATATGCCAGAATGCACTCTCTTCCCATTTTCGCCCTTATTCTATTCACAATGAATCCAGGACTATCCTTCGCCTTAACTGTGGTTTTGCCTTGGTTCTCACCTACTACTATTGCGGCATTGATTGTGGCTTCGCTCGTTTGTTCTCCAATAATGATCTCAAGCAGCTTCATCGCTGGGACAGGAGAAAAGTAATGCATCCCAACAACCTTGTCAGGTCTCTCTGTGACTTTGCCAAGCTCACTTATGCTAAGCGATGATGTGTTGGACGCAAGAATTGTACGAGGGTTGGCGGCAGCATCCATTATCTTGAATAGGTCCTTTTTGACGTCCATGTCCTCGTAGACAGCTTCGATGACTAAGTCAACATTGTTCACTGCATCGTCCACACTCGTTGTGGTCTTTACGCGTACAAGAAGGTCCTCAGCCTCAGAATCTGACAGTTTGCCTCTTTTGACTCCAGATTCTATGTAGGACCGCAACCTCTCCATTCCTTTTCCGATGGCTTTATCGTTAATGTCCACCATTGTCACACCATAACCAGACCATGCGGACACATAGGAGATTCCTGAGCCCATCAATCCAGCACCGATGACTGCGATTTTCTTGATATTCATTTTCAAGTACCCTCCTTCCTTCTAAATGCCAATCTCTTGTATGGACACCCCCAACGTTCATGATACAGTAGTCCTTCAAGAGGGGGCCTGCTGGGTCCAAGGGGCCTAGCTGTTATTGGAACTCCAATGCAGAAGGCTGTGATGGGAGTCCAAATTGGAGGAATCCCAAGCCTGTCACGAATTAGCTGAGTGTGGCGTGGGTCAGAACAGACTAGAGCCTGGTAACCACAACCATATCCCATTGATGTTGCTACCATCCACATATTTTGCACAGCCATACCAGCAGTGACAGAGCCAAATAGCTCATTTGGGTACAACTTGGTCGCATCATTCCAAGCATCACTAGCACATACTATGATGACTGCATCGCTCTTCTCAGGATACCTGAATAGCTCGCCATCCCGGAGCCGAGAATAGATTGCCGCTCTAAATTCATCCGCCACATACCAATTTCGTCCGCTTGTGATTTCAAAAGGAGCAGACCCAAAAACCTTCTGAGCGTTCTCCTGTGCAATGTCTGCCAAGAATTCCTTCATTTCTTGATCATCTCTAATAACGATAAGCCGAATCGACAGCATATTCTCGGGACTCGGAGCATGCCGAGCCGCCTCCAAAATTAGTTCTAGGTGATCATCAGGTATTTTCTCACCAGTGAAATGACGAATCGATCGTCTTGACCGGATATGCATCATCGCCTGCAGTCCCTGAGCAACTCTTGTATCCTCGATTGATTCCTCAGCAGCTTTCTCTATTTTATCAGACTCTATTGTCATTATGGGGCCTCATTTTTGGGATTGCATGATACAAACCTTATTGTGCCAACCCCAATAAAAACCTCCTTTATCGCCGGCAAAAATTGATTGGAGATTAATGTTTATTCTAGCAACCCTCCCAGTAAATGAAATAAGGGTCCGAAAAGAACCTCATTCCAGTCCTTGAGAGTCGCTGGACAGCTAAAGGTGGCATCAAATGGCAGATAACAAGCTCTGGCTCGGCAACTATCTTGATGATGATGGAAAGAGAACTGACAGGAAATTTGAGATTTCTATCGACCTCCTCCGGCGGCACGGGGGTATATTTGGTTCGACAGGTTCAGGGAAAACTGTTCTCAGCAAAGTCATTCTCGAGGAGGCAGCTCTTGAGGGAATCCCTGTAATTGCGTTTGATCCGCAAGGTGATATTGCCTCACTGATGCTACCTGGAGATCCAAAGGAGCTAAATGAGAAAGGAGTTCCAGATAGCCTACTTAAGGAGTATATGGACAAGGTGATTGTACGAGTCTATACTCCTGCCAGTAGCAAAGGTCTAGCCATCTCAATCAATCCACTGAAGCTCCCGGATCCGAAAGCGGATCAAGATGACATCATTCGACTCTTGGATAACTGCGCACGAACACTAACAAAGGTGCTCACTAAAGTAGGTGGTCTGTCTAGATCTTGGGAGGGCAAGTCTTTCGCTGTCCTTTACGAACTTCTCCGGACAATCTGGGAAGGTGGGAAGGATGTTGATGACCTAAAGGAACTAGCCGATATGTTGACTGTCCCCACTGAAGAGATAGGCATAGACTTGGAACCATACATGAAATTAACTGAAAGGCAAACTCTAGCCACAAGAATTAGAACTCTGACTGTCGGGTCTTCGCAGCTTCTCTTCAAAGAGGAAGGCCAGATTGACTTTGACCACCTCACCAAAAAGGTGGACGGCAAGACACCAATCAATGTAATCTTCCTGAAGACACTTCGAAGCGAAGAAGAGAAACATTTCTTCATCTCTATCGTCCTTAACCAGCTCTATTCCTGGATGCTGCGCCAAGGTTTCACAGAGGATCCACGGATGATTCTGTTCCAGGATGAAGCAGCGCCGTTCATTCCAGCAGGCATGCGAGCACCGGGACCAAAAGAGACCTTCCTACTCTTGTTCAGGCAGGCTAGGAAATATGGTGTTGAGTGTGTAATTGCTACACAGAGCCCAAAGGACATTGACTACAAGGCCTTTGAGCAGTTCAACTCTATTGCCTCTGGCAGAATTAGCAGTGAACAATCCCTGAAGGTTCTTGAAAGGATTCTAGAGCCCATAGCCGGAGAAAAGGAAGCGGAAGAGATAATCACTGCTCTGCCAGGACAGCAGACTGCGTCCTTCATCTTCTCCTCAGCTGACCTCAAACCAAAGGTGAACCACATCGGGGTAAGATGGCTCCTCACCAGACACATTACTCTGACTGAGAAGGATGTTCAAAAGCACATGTCAGTTCTAAGGCAAGAACAAGAGAAAGTCCTGAAGAAACTCGAAGAGGAACGACTTGCCAGAGAAGAAGCTGAACGGAAGGAACGAGAAAAGAAGGCTGCTGAACGCAGAACCGAGCAGGAAAGAAAACGCAAGGAAGCAGAGCAAGCAAAGGCCGAGGCTGAGCGGCTGAAGAAAGAAGAGGAGGAGAGAAAGCGGCTTGAGGCTGAAATAGCCTCTAAGAAAGCCAAGTTCAAGAGCGCCAAGAATGACGACAAAGTATTCGATACTAGGGGCCAGGCAGGCATGGTCTCCTATGAGGATTTGATGAATGGATTCGTTGCAAAGATTGAAGCTGTAGCAAAGACCTCGTTTGGCCTCCCATTCCTCAAGGAACTCGTCAAAGTAGGCGAATTAAATTACGAGAAGGCTCTGACTTACTATCTTAAAGAAACAAAGGCTGCATTGAAGCAAGGTCTTGCGAAACGGATAATGAAGGAAGAAACGAAACGCGGAAAGACCAAGGAGGTAGATTTCATTCTCTATGACTTTGATCACGTTCTCAATCAGGTCATAAAGAGCATGGGCATCAAGCAGCCAGAATTTGTCGATGAAGCTCGGCTTAGGAAGAGATTTGAAGAGATTGTGAAGAAGGCTTCAAAAAATAGTCTTCTTGAACGAATCGTCTTGGGAGAGCCGTTTCTGGAGTTCTAGGGGCAATTCGCATTCACTAGCTGAGCAAAGTGATTCTATGAACGCGATGACCAACCATAGTGCAATCCAGCCACCGTTCAATCATATCCGTTGTAGTTCTGATTGCTGAGTTTAGAATCTGATTCGTGACCGCCTGAGCACCATAGATTAGAAATAGAACATCATTGGTCTGAGGAGCAACCTTAGTTAGCTCAGAGTCATGAGTCGCATACCCAAAGCAGATTATCTTCTTGTTATCTGCTAGAACTATCTCTCGTCCGCGGCAATGCATGCGTTTACCCCCTATCCTCACAAACTCCTCACCTTTCCGTGCAGTTCTTATTCGCAAATCACCGTCTAGTTTCGAATCATCCACCAGACCAATTGGCAATTTATGATAAGCAGATGCCAGATTTGCCACATCAACAACATCAGAGATTCTCCAGAGGTTGAGCCCGCGAAGTATCCGTCTTCTCAATGCTTCGCTCGAAACACGTAGCTTGGTAGGATCCATTCCGAATGACCAGTAGAGGTCACGATAGGAGCGGAATATTGAGTCATCCTTCATGCTCTCCAAATCATCTTGAGACCGTATCTGATCAAATATGGTTTGCTCAAAGATCTCAAATTCCTTGCTAGATTTTCCAAGCTTAAGGTTAGTCAACTTCGCTATCCAGACGCTGAGACCCTCACGTTCAACATCGAATCTTAATTTGGGCATTATATTCATGCAAATCGAATATATATCAAAATCCTGGAACCTTTGAATCTTGCGCGCAGTTTGCAGACCCGGAAGCCACAAACCTTATGCACTGACTCTAGCTAAAAGCGAGCAGTAGGACACCTTGTACAAGGGGGTTACTGGAATCAGTTCAGAGTATGTCTACAAGATTTGCATTGCGGGGGCCGAAAGCGTAGGCAAGACAAGCGCCGTCAATCGATGGGCACATGGCTGGTTCAGACACGATTACAAATCGACAGTTGGCGTCCAACATTATAGCCGAACAATAGAAATGAGTCAAGGCAAGAATAAAGCAACAATTAAGCTAATCATTTGGGATATGGCTGGACAGGATGTCTTTAAGGAACTTCGCAAATCGTTCTATGATGGAGCAAGTGGGCTAGTGCTCATGTGTGACATCACTAGAAAGAGAACATTCAACCAACTACCAAAATGGCTCAGTGAGGCCACAGAAAATATAGGAGTAAAAGTCCCAGTCGTGGTTGTAGCAAACAAGGGGGATAAAAAGCCACACCGGGTTGAAGAGAAGGACATCAGCAAATTCGCCAGGAGCCTCAAAGCACCTCATATTATCACTAGTGCCCTCACTGGTTCAAATGTCACGGATCTCT
>JBHLQK010000210.1:0-5181 GCA_048884925.1 Candidatus Thorarchaeota archaeon | reverse complement strand
GATGAGCTTGTCCAGAAGGGCTGGGGTCTCGGCTCAGGGGTTTCACTATTCATCATGACAAACGTTGCAGGCCAAGTAATGTTCAATGCACTGAACTTCATCGACCTTGAGGCTGCAGCGCCCCCAGGCTACAACCCTAATCCAAATGTAGGCACTAACCTGCCAAAGGGTATCATTGCTGCTCTCATTGCAAACACGCTAAGATGGCTGAATATTGGAACTGATGCAGGTGACGCGGTCGGGTGGGGATGGCTGCTTGTCAGAGATGGAATCACGCCCAGCATATTCACCCTCATCATCACAATAGGCATCATGTTAGGCGTCATCTGGATGGAAACAGTGCGGGTTGAGATACCTCTCCAATATGCAAAATATAGAGGCATGAAGGCGAGATATCCCATCAAGCTACTTTATACATCGAACATCCCTGTCATTCTGGCTCAGGCGCTGTTTGCAAACATCCTGTTCTTCGGACAGATTATTTACACGAACTTCAACGCGAATGGAACGAACCCGTTCCTCAATCTGATTGGCACCTTCGAACAAGATCCAGATAGTGCTAGGATGATAGCAACATGGGGACTCAGCCGCTATGTAACACCCCCTCAAGGACTATGGTCAGTATTTGGACCAGATGCACCACCAGACGGATTACTCCATGTAGCAGTCTATGCCTTCTTGATGGTCCTTCTTTGTTGGGGCTTCTCCAAAATCTGGGTGGATATCAGCGGTATAGCGCCGCGTGACGTTTCACGCCAGCTCCTCAATTCCGGTTACATCGTGCCAGGGTTCAGGAGAAGCGAAAAGGTCCTCGAAAGGCTGCTTGAACGCTACATCCCAATTGTAGCAAGTCTGGGTGGTTTCCTTGTAGGAGTCCTAGCAGCGGCTGCGGACGTCATGGGAGCTCTAGCCAGTGGTACTGGTATCCTCCTGATGGTGTCTATCATCAAGCAGTATTACGAACAGATAGCCAAGGAGCAGCTCTCGGCGATGGGCGGCGAGGGAGTCCAAGGACTACTAGGGATCATCTGAGGGCTGGTTCATTCAGCCCTCTCATCCATTTTTCCCCTGAAGTTCCATCTTGGGAGCCACGGCGTCTTTGTAATCATAATATCAGAGCACTCAAGATGAAGGAAATAGTCATTTCTGGAAGTATAACGTAGGAACCTATTTCTGATTATGCCATGACACTCCCTTCCTATCTTTGCTTTCACCACTCGTGAAACTAGTTGGAAGGAAATAGGTGTCCAAAAAATGGATGTTTCATTCTCAGCAAAGAAACTCAGGCCATCGGCAACATTGGCAATTAACGAACTCATCACTCTACTTCGCGAACGTGGCGAACAAATCCTTCATCTGGGATTTGGGGAGTCGCCTTTTCCTGTACATCAGCTTGTTCGCGATGCTTTGTGCGAAAATTCCTGGCGTCAGAAGTACCTCTCTACGCAAGGAATTCTTCCTCTCCGTGAAGAGATTTCAGGTTTCTATCAGGAAATGTTTGGCTTGCAGTATGCACCTGAACAGATTGTTGTTGGTCCAGGAAGCAAACCTTTGATGTTCGCCGCTCTAGCTGCTCTTGATGGTCCCATATTCCTACCTGCGCCATCTTGGGTGAGCTATCAGCATATGGGCAAATATCTGGATCGTGATATTCACCACATAGCTACGAGAGTTGATGAGTCTTATCGTCTGAATCCTCAAGCCTTGTTGGATTCTCTTGAACACAATTGTCCAGACCCGGCCCAGCAGAAAATCCTTGTGTTGAACTACCCATGTAATCCCACTGGACATAGCTTCTCTGCACAACAGCTGAAGGCTTTGGCCAATGTGGCTCGAGAACACAATATTGTTGTAATATCAGACGAGATTTATGCTCTGACTCATTTTCGCGATCAAGAACACCATAGCATTTCCAAGTTCTATCCCGAAGGCACGCTCGTAACAGGAGGACTGTCTAAAGACCGCTCTCTTGGAGGCTATCGCCTTGGCGTGTTACTGCTCCCTCCACAGGAAAAAACACTACTTAGAAGCATTCTGGCCGTCGGAAGTGAAATCTGGTCCGGTGTGTCTGCTCCAATCCAGTACGCTGGAATTGAGGCATATCGGACCGATACTGAGCTGATTGCGTACATCCGAGATTGTGCCTCTGTACATGAATTGGCCATAAGATATGTCCATCGCAGATTGGAATCTGGAGATATATCGTGTCCCCGACCAATGGGCGGATTCTACCTCTTTCCTGATTGGAATAAGCACAAGGACGCGCTCAGGAAGTGTGGAATTACTACCTCTGGAGAATTAGCTCAGCATCTACTCAAGAACAGACTCGTATCAAGTCTGCCAGGTTCAGAGTTCGGGATGTCACCAGACCACCTAAGTCTGCGACTAGCTGCCGTGGATTATAATGGACAGACAGCAATTGATTCCTTTATGAAAGACAGAAGATTTGCACTAGAAAACCCAGACCGATTTGTTGAATCTAACGCGCCTCATTTAGTGAAAGCCAGCGAGCAACTCGTCGATTTTACCGCTAGCCTTTTGATCAGAGATTAAAGCAATTGCCGAAGAGATTCTGTTTTGAAATCAATGACCAACTGATTCTTCACTCGTCAATAGATTTCTGGTCTTCAGACAAACCTAAAATGGGTAAATGTTTCCGGAGGAGCGACGAAATAGCTTGGTTTAGGAGTTGCATCAATGAGTAATACGAACCGTAGAATACGGTACCTGTTGCCTGTATTCCTCTTCCTTCTCGGCGCTTGGTTCACAATGGAAATGATAACGGAAGTCACTGACGCAGTCACACCTATCGCCGTTTTTGACATTTTGACTTACGCATGGCGTGTTGATATCTCATTCATTCTAGTGATTGCTATACCAGTGCTCTTGATCGAGTATGCATTGATTGCAGTTCCTATTGCTAGTCTACTGCTCCTTTACGCCAGTATTCTCAGGTCTGCATCCTATGAAATGAATATTATGAACATAGGAACAGAGTTTGGTGGAATTCGAATGGTTCGAAGAGCGGTGGCTCCAGCGCTCTTCAGTTTAAGCTCTTCAGGGATTTTGATTGCTGTCATTGAAGAGGGTCTCTTTGGTTCCAATCCTGTTATACCTCCAGGAATGGAGATCTCCTATAATTTTGCTCTAGCCCTAATGGCTGCATTACTCTTCCTACCAGTGTCTCTCGCATTCTTCATGCCCACATGGGTGCTAAACGATGCAGGAATAGTCACCCACCTGAAGGACGATAAATTGAACATCCGCCAGTGTCCGGATACACAGGGTGTGGGTAGATGGGTAGGCAACGTGCTTGGTGGATTCGCTATCATCGCGTATCCGATTTCAGCATTTACGAATTACTTCTGGGATCGCTATTTTGTTGCACCATACGTAGAAATGACTGTCAACAATCTCACGAGAAGCCTGTTCTGGACTGTTGGACTTCCATTCTTGGTCATGGCATTTGTGCTACCAGTAATAGCTGCTAATGAACTGAATCAAAAGAGACTAAGACGCCAGATTTCAGGAGTTGCGAGGAAGATGGGAGCAACTGTCGTCCTGAAACCACAGATTGAGAAGATCGACAGTGAGAAAGCATTAGCAGCTAGAAAGCGTATGATAAAGAAAGAAGGCATCCTGGAAACTGAAGAGGTCGCTGAGATAATCACTTCTGCAAAGGGAATCAAGAAACCAAAGAAGAATGACAAAAAGAAGAAGAAGTCCTCCAAGAAGAAATAGACAGCATCACCAAGATGCGAGCTTGTGACAGAATCTATATAACGAGCACCGCAGGACCTCCAGCCAGTATTAAGTACGAGTTGGATGGTTGGATCCAATGGCTGAGGACAGGAATGTTGTCATTGTTACAGGGATTCCAGGTGTAGGCAAGACCACTGTGATAAATACTGCTGTACAGATGGTGAAGGATGAACACAAGGAAGATGTGCTCATTCTCAACATTGGGACAGAGATGTTTGAGTTGGCATCTGGACGCGGTTTCATCGAAGATAGAGACGAGTTGAGAAAGATGCCAACAGCAAGGCAAAGAGAGATACAGAGACTCGCAGGAGAGGCTATCGCACAGAAAGCGAAGACGACCAGAGTCATCGTTGATACACACACCCTCATCCAAACAAAGAATGGCTTTCTCATTGGACTTCCTGAGTGGGTTGCGAAGGCTATACAACCCAAGACAGTTGTGCTAGTAGAAGCAGACCCCGAAAAGATTGCTGGCCGCAGAACCTCAGATGAAACCAGAACACGAGATGCTCAGTTGACTGATGAGATTGATACACATCAGAAAATGTGTAGAGCGGCAGCGGTTTCTGTTGGCACAATAACTGGAGCAACCGTTAGAGTAATCAAGAACAGAGAGGGAAAGGTAGAAGAGGCCGCTTCCGAACTAGCAGATACATTGATGGAGTGAGATAAATGCAGGATATTTTCGCCGCTTTCCAGCTGTGGTTCAACACTACATTTGCTATCTTTCAAGAACCGCCCCTAGCTGCATTGTTCATAATGATGTTCTCACTGGGGATAACATCAGTCAGTAATCTCGCTCAAAGGCGATTCACGGACACCAGGCGGCTCAAGAGATATCAGGCTGAGATCAAGCAACATCAGGAGATGGAGAAGGAGGCGGAAAAGACCCAGAATGAAAAGATGATGAGGAAAGTGCGGAGAAGAAAAGCCTACATCGAGAGAATTCAGCGTGAAAGCATGACTGCACGCTGTAAGCCCTCCTTAATGTTCTTCATACCCTTTATCATTGTATTCCAGGTCCTTCGAGGTTTCTACTTTGATGCTGTTGCGGGTGTAGATAGAGTCGTCGCCATAATACCATTCAGCATCCATAAGCTCCTGCCATTCTTTGAGGGTTGGCTAGGATTCCCTCATCCGTTGGGCTTTGGGATGACCTATTTCGGTTTCTACATGATGGTCGGACTTGGACTAGGGCAAATAATCCAACGGCTCATGGGTGTATCACTCACATAATGGAAGGAACTACTTCACATGAGCTGCATTAGTGTTATAGCACTCTATCCAAGACATCAATTCAAAACAAGTTCATAGAAGTGTACAGAGTCAGCAGTTCTAGCTCATATTCAATGAGTATTACATAGCTACGAGAGTAATGAATGTCATTCGACTACTAAGTACGCTTTCGAACTCTGCAAA
>JBHLQK010000209.1:0-5209 GCA_048884925.1 Candidatus Thorarchaeota archaeon | reverse complement strand
GTTTCAGGATGGACTTTGAAGAGAGAGGGCATTGATAAGATAGAGAAGAAGTTCAGATTCAAGAATTTCAAGAAGGCAATGGTCTTTGTGAACAAAGTCGCTGATGTGGCGAATGAACAGGGACATCATCCGGACATATTCATTTCCTGGAATGAAGTTACTCTGACCTTATACACTCATGCAATTAAGGGACTGCATGACAATGACTTCATCATGGCTGCTAAGATTGATGAGATGGTCTAAAGTCTAGATTGAAGTATAATTTCTGAGTTTACTAAATTGAATATCAATGAGTAGTGATTTCAAGCTTCATCATCATCCTATATACAGGAAAATGCTTGCCAAGCGTGCTATTTCGGCCCTTATTGCAGCGCTGGTTCTCACATTCGTGATTATTGTGATTGTTCCACCTGCTACTGCACCTGAAGCTCAGCTCCTTCGTGGTGAGTCTAGGACGGAAAATCCATCGTATGGTATCGTTTCAATTCCCAGTACAAGCAGGAGAAGCATTGTCGTCTTGAACGCAACTCCATTTCCAGGAAGTTTAGAGTGGGACATCCATGGACATTCAGAGTCCCAGATGGAAAGTGAGTTCGCGGATAAGCATCGTGATGATGGCTTATTGGTTGTTCTTTCAAATTCAGAAGTCACATACAGCTACTACTTGAATCTTCCAGTTGAAGATTTCAGAAATGTTTCATTTCATTTTGAAGCAGAGGTACTCGCAGGGTCAGTCGATGTTACAATGAGTGTCAGATTTGATAGGTGGTGGACAGAGATAGGAAGGAGCGAGGTGAGTTCTGTCGCTAATCAAGGAGAACTCCTGAAATTGGATGCGTTGGCTCCATCAAATCTCTTTGATCCCGCCTATACAGATTGGATGATTCAAGCACTATTAGGCATCCGAATCAAAACAGATTCTCAAGGAAGTATTTTGATTAAGGGAGTACTGACAGAGGCGACATCTTCAAAGGATTTGAACAAGGTTGTAGTTGACATTCAAGACGGCGGGGGTTCAAGTCTATTCCAAAATGAGTTCACAAGAAGACTTGACAAATATCCTGCTATTAATCTGTCAAGAGATAGCGATTCAGAATTTGCCCTCATAATGCCTAGAAGCCCGAATGAAACGATTTTCCTGCCAAGCGGGAACTACTCTGGCTTCTATGGATGGAAAGGATACTATGATCTGGAAGATACACATAGGTTCAACATCACATTATCTTCAGGATATGATAGTAGGTGGGTCTTCAAAGTACCAACACTTCGACTGCATCTTTTTTTGAATCCGAGTATCCCTATATACATAAACATAGAATATGATAGCCTGAATCGATTATACTACTTCTGGGATTTGAGGCCACCATTTCCTGACTTTCTGTATCTGCCGTCTAATGGCGAGTCACTGGAAGTGGAGGTGGGAGGTATGATAGGACAATGGATATTCGAACGACTGTCCATCGAGGTCGACGGTGAGTCCGACATTATCTTGAGAGCGAATTTTCCGTTCTTTTCATTTCTTGGAATTGCTCTAGCTCCCGGATGGATATTGTTGGTCTTGTTTCTCATAGGTCTAATGGTGGTGCTTGCTGTTAGTATTCAGAAAGCAGCTGCGCCAATTGAGATTACTGCAATTCTGAGGAAGCCTCGAATTATACCTTTCATATTTCTGTTGTCAGCATCCATTCTTCCATGGTCCGCCATAAGTCATGTAAGAAGCACAGTATCGGGTCCAGTAACCGAGTATCATGCGATCATGTTCCCGCTTTGTCAAGAATTGAAGTGGTCGTTGGATTCACTCATTATACCTGAGATGATTACTATCGGAACAATCTGGATGTTCGTCTTGGTCACATATTGGGTACCGCTATGGATTTCCTATCTCAAAGTGAGGGAGAGGAATCATAGAATCTGGGACATCGCTTTCTTCGGCCCTCTCCTTATGCCAACATCAATTGTGATCGTAACCCACCTAGCAGGGTTCAATCTAGGAATAGGTTCATTCCTCGTGGTGTTTGCACCTATTATTTGGTTGATAGAATCACTCATCTACAAGTTTAGAAAAAGGCTTTGCTAGACTGATGACGCGTATATTGGAGGCTCTATGTGAATGAAGGAAAAAGACCTACCGCTTGTGTTTGAACTCGGACCGACAACGTGGAGGTTGCTCATAACGCTTCTCAGCTTGCGCCGACCAACAGGACCTAGAGAGCTTGCTAAGAGAATGCAGCTGAGTAGTCACACTGTTGCGCTTTATCATCTAGGCAGGCTTCAGGAACATGACATTGTAGAGAAGACGCTCGATGGAGACTATCAGGTAAGAGAGGACGCAGATCTAGGATTCCTTGACAACTTCCTCTATTTGCAATATCGAATACTGCCAAGAACGATGGTATACGCAGTCTTTGTCACAGGTCTCTTGATATTCTATACTCTATTCACAGCTTTTGACTTCAGTGTGCACAATGTCTTTGCCCTAGTCCTCGGTGTCTCGGGCTCAGTATTTCTATGGGCTGAAACCTATAGAATTCAGAGAGGTCTCGTGTAGTACCTGCTATGGTAGACATCAACTAACTATCCAAAAGCCCACAGCATCGTCATGATTGCTGTGGCTAATGTCATGAGAACAGCAACCACTGCTCCGTACTTGATTACCTCTCCTTCAATCCCAATCTCATCAATCACCGCTGCCGCGTTCTGAATCTTCGCCGGACTGAGAACACTCGCAAGACCGCCACCGATCCCATTAGCCGCACCCACCACCATTGAGTTGGCACCAATCAAGACGGAGGTTTCATGATGATATCTGGTGAACATGGCAATGGCTGAGGTTTCAGAGCCAGAGATGAACCCTGCTAGAAGACCAAGGAATGGCGCAATTAGAGGATATGCGATGCCTAGACCTGCTGTTGCAGATGCAAGCAGATAGACCATGTTGTTTGTTGGATCAAGACCATTGATTGAATCGGTCGGAGAGAGCCACATTCCACCAGAGCCAACAATCCATCCGCTAAAATTCAGGACTTCAGCCATGGCGAAGAAGATCGCTGCTGCTAATACTGGTCGAGGTGCCCGCTTCATAAACTTAGAAAAAGTGCTTCTCATGACTTGTGAATCTCGCCTGAAAAAGGGGATGGCGACAATTGTCGAAAGCAACATGAGCGTATACGCCTGCCACAGGAATCGAGTACTGATTGCGCGAGGATAGTTTCCAAGTGTGATGGGGAAACTCAACTGATTGAATAGCAGATCAAAGACCGGAGGTATAAGATTCGTGACCAGACTTAGTACCACAAGAACGACCCATGGAATACTGGCTCGCTTCAGGCTCATCCCTTCCTCTATCTCTCTATCTGAATCGTCAAGGACCTCTCTATTCAGCATCGGCTGGCTTCGCACCTTTGTGTAGATCGCAAGGACCACGAGGACCATAGCACCTGCAAAGACATTCGTCAATGTCGTTAGGGGAAACACGATGTTGCAGAGTATTGCCATCCCTGCAGCAGTCAATCCGCAAATTGCTGCAAGAGTCAGACCTTCTCGATTGAAGAGGAGTTTACGACCCCCTGCAATCCAAAGCATGGATATGGCTATTCCCAGACTAACTACTGGCATGAATCCAGCAAAAACTGCCCCCGACTCCTGAAGAGTTATTGGAGTAGCCCATTGAGAATACTCTCCCCTAAAGACGACAGCAGGGACTCCAAGAAGAGCGTAGGTAGTGAGTGGGTCATAGCCTATAGCAGGAAGAGCAACTGCAACAAGAGGAGAGAAGCCCAGAGCGAGCATTACAGGCGGGAGCATGGATACTGGTGTTGCACCTATCCCAACGAGAAAGAGACCCAGGCCAAAGCTAATTGAGAGTATTTGCATCGGTCGGCTTCCTCCTCCAAGCGTTTTGAAGAATACAATCAATCTTTGAAGAGCACCAGTTTCTTGCATCCATGTGATCATGAGAATCGAAGTTGCTACCATTAAGGAGATTGGAAATGACTTAATGATGCCTGCCAAACTTGACACGAGCGCGATACCGATATCCGTCTGGAATGCAACGATTGCTATTATGAGTGTTAATAGCCATACTACTACACCCGTGACATCTGCAGCCTGTTTCAGAAATAATAGCATTACAAATGCCAGTAGAATCGGGAATATAATCAAGATAAATCCAATGAGCGGATCCATTCTATCTACTCCTTCTTTAGATATCCATGTTCAAAATACCAATCAATGGCCCTCTGGAATCCCTCTTCCATTGTAACCTGCGGAGACCACGCTAAAAGCCGCTTGGCCTTCTCGTTAGAATATATTCGATCTTGATGCAAAATATCAACTGACTTCATATGCCAAAAGAAAGTCATCTTCTTTCGGTTCTTAAAAGGGCTTAGAATTCCCATCCCGAACTTCGCGAAAGCTTTCGGAACTCTTAGTCGAGGTGGATCAACACCAAGACGTGAGGTCATGACCTCAACAAACTTCTCCCAGCTCATTGCCTCATCAGGAGCTAGGATGATTGTATTGTTAGTCGCTGTCATTGGTGTGAGAGCTGCCATGAAGCCAGATACAACATCATCAATGTGCGCAAACATGAACTGAGCGCTTAGATCTCTCGGTAGCGCGAACACCTTTCCATTATACAATTCGTAGGCAACCTCATACATAACGTAGAGGTCACCTTCACCCATAATCCCTGTTGGCCTAAGAATAACATGATCAATTCCTGTTTCCTTTGAGATGTCCTTTATTGCACTTTCCGCCTCCACTTTGCTCTTGGCATAATCAAATTGGGGTCTAAGTTCTGTGTCTTCATTCGCTGGTGGAAATCTCACAGGACCAATAACTTCCGTGGATGAACAATAAATAAACCGAGTCACTGTAGTATCTTTGCACGCTCTGAAGAGATTACTTGGCCCCTCAATATTTACACGATACATTAAGTCGATATCACTTGGATAGAAATCAAAGTAGGCAGCTAGATGGATTACTACATCTTGTCCCTCAACTGCATTATTCAGTGATCGCGCATCTAGCATCTCACCTTCTGAGAATTGGATGCCTTCGGGCAAACCAGCTCTGTTGCTTGTGGGTCTCACGAAAGCAGTCACATCGTGGCCTGCTTCGACCAAAGCGGCTACGAGTTTTCGACCAATGAACCCAGTAGCCCCTGTCACAAGAACCTTCATGCTGACACCCCGTCAGATGGCCAGCC
>JBHLQK010000208.1:0-5254 GCA_048884925.1 Candidatus Thorarchaeota archaeon | reverse complement strand
GACCTGAGAGTCTTCGCAAGGAGAATTAGAAACGATTGATCAAATGATTAAGAAGGATGAGAAACAGATGGGATGCGGAAGTGCAACAAGAAAGAGAAAATCCAGAGTAACGGTGAGAAATCCTGAGAGAATTGATCGCGGTACATCGGCTATACTGATGCCTCGAGTTCCACAGAAATGCTTCAACTGTGGGGCGAGCATTCACACTGAAAAGGTGAACTGGATTGGCCCCGACAGGATAGAGTGTCCATATTGTGGACAAGCCTTAACGGTTGATTTTGAAAAGGTGGCTTGATTGGGTGCAGAGGCGGCGGTGAGATAGAGTATTAGGGGATTACCTTTCTCTCACTGCTGAGCGCCCTTTTCATTCTGAATTGATTTCTTCCATGGTGTATGTCAGGATTGATATTCAACTCAGACGGTAATGATGGTCACAACAGTCATCTCTCATGAGCGTCTTTGTCCTCTTGAACTCCATCTCGGGGTTGAATCCAGCCACTATATGTGGGTCAGTACTGCAATGAAAAATCAATCCATGCTCTGGTTTTCCAATCCTGCGGTATGTGTCAGCTATTGGACATCTCGTACAATGAATACGGGCCGAGTTCTCAGTTCTCTCTACTGTGAACTCTCCACCAGCAATCCTGAAGGACTCCCACAGGGTGTCAAGAATTCCCTGAATACTATTATCTTCCCGTTCCTCAGCAATCCTCGCCCACGCTGTCTTGGTATCTTTTGCTATTATATCAAGGACTGTTTGCTCATATTCTGTTCCGAAATCTCGCTCATACTTTTCCAGTAGAGTTTTGAGCTTCTTTGGTTTTGGTCGAGCAGCTCTAATCTCTGTAACCAGTCTTTTGAGCTCCTCTTCATGTGCATCCAAGTCTTTCATAACCGTTTCATGTGATGGTATTCATAAAAAAAAGTCAGGTCCAAGCAGAATCCAGCGTGAAATCACGCTGAGTAGGTCGATGTGTTTGATACCAAATCAGTCGATATCGCGTGTTCTTCTATGAATAGAACTTGAAGATCAACTGGCGATCTGTCATGTTCTACTTGTTAATATCACTCAGCAACCTCCGTCATGTCAAACATGATTTGCAAGTGTACGAACACAAATAAGACCTGTATCGGATTACGCCAAGACAAATAATGAATCCGAAAGAGAAGTCGGCCACCAAGATTGCTCAAGTTGATCTATCTGATTTCAAGAAGGAATTGACACCTAACCAGTGTATAGATCTACTCAAGGTCTTGCAAGCTCGTTTTGAGAATAACATGAATCGCCATAGAGGTATTGAGTGGTCTGAAGTCCAAGCAAAGCTAGAAGCTAATACTGGAAAACTGCGGTTACTCCATGCAATGGAAAGTACTGGTGGTGAACCAGATGTTGTTGGCTACGATACAGCCACCGGTGAAATCGTATTCTATGATTGTTCTGCGGAAACCCCGAAGGACCGCAAGAATGTGTGTTACGACCGTGAAGCCCAGGAAGTACGGGAGAAGAAAGGAGTGTATCCAGCTGGTAATGTCATTGATATGGCAGCAGCCATGGGCATCGAGCTCTTAACGGAAGAACAATATCGAGAGTTGCAGAAACTTGGGAATTTCGATACGAAGACCTCGAGTTGGGTGAAAACGCCTTCTGATATTAGAAAACTTGGCGGTGCGATCTTTTGTGATCGCCGTTACAACCATGTCTTCGTATACCATAACAGTGCGCCATCCTTCTATAGCGTTAGGGGGTTCCGTGGCTCGCTAAGGGTCTAAATCCGGACTCTGAAGCCTAGCATATCTTGTAGGACTGAACTGGTTTTTCTGCTTGAATGGCAATTCTAAGATAGAGAATTTGGGAGATTGCCCTTCTCACATTGCTGAGCACCCTTTTCATTCTCTGAAGACTAGAGAATCACTCTGAGAATCAGGAACTAGCCCTCCATGTTGTTTCAATTGGTTTCTATGTCTCGCTGGATCATCAGCTCTTAGAAGTACGAAGAACGCTAGTATGAGAATGATTGAAGCAACTGCAAAAGGAAACAACCCGATTAACCCTGAGTGGGATGCTCCACTCACGGGGGTGGCTGTTATGTCTGCCAAGAAACCAAGTAGAAGAGGTCCCACGACAAATCCAAAGTCACTAATCATACGATAGAGTCCCATTGATATCTCTAGTTTATCCTGTGGCGATATGTCAGTCACATAAGCCGCACTAGGTCCTGAGAACCCAATGACTGCACCGTATACTCCTAAGGCAATCGATAGCGTAAACAAGTCTGTGGAAAAGGGGATTAGTAGAGTGATTCCTGCAGTCAAGACAAGACATAGTGCTAGGGGAATCTTCCTGCCGATTCTGTCAGAAACACTTCCCATAGGCGTGATTGTGAGTGCCGTTGTTATACCACCAACAGTAAGAGCAAGACCAATGGCACTTGAATCCAGACCTAGATTGTTGGCAGCAAATAGTGGTACTAATGTGGTCCTTACACCTGTCCTCAGAAAGAATGTCGTGAAGATTGCGAAGGTCACTAAAAGGAACGAGGGGTTGGATAGAACTAGCCGCATGTCACGCAGGATTCCCTCTAGCGAAAGGGGCGCCGATTCATTTCCGGAGTTTGCCAATTTGGGTAACACCAGTGTTGGGACTGCACCCAAGCCTGTAATTATCGCGTAGGCGAAAAAGGGGGCACGAATATCATACGTGTCAGCAATAATCCCTCCAAATGTAGGTCCAAAAATGGCTCCGAGAAGCAACATGCCCATGTACAGACTCATCCACTGTCCCCTTTTCTCATCTCCAGAGATTTGAGCAAGGAAGACTGTTGCTGTGGTGACGTACAGAGCTGAACCTGCACCTTCTATCATTCGGGCAATTACAAGAACAAGATAGTTAGGAGCGAAGCCGGCCAGTACGGATGAAGTCGAGATGAGAGCCAATCCCAAGAGCATGATTCTCTTCTTATCAAATCTCCTCGACAATAGACCTGCAGGCAAATCGAGCACCATTCGTGTTACTGCAAAGGACGAAACTACGAACCCAACGAGAGTATATGAAACCTGAAAACTCTCAGCGTAGGTGGGAAGAATCGGAGCGACCATGCTCAAACCAAGGAGAACTAGAAATGTCACTAGAGAGAGGTTTAGTACAGTAAGTACACTTCCTTCATGAGGTGAACTTGCAACATTCTCCTCATCCAGTTCTATACGTTCCTCTGACAATATCAGTCCCAGTCCTTGAGGGACGAGGACCCAGTTCCATGTCTAAAGTACTTTCAGTTTGACCCATGCAATGTTAAGGTCACAGTAAAGCTTGCTCTGAGGCAGAGGAAAGTAGAGTCGACGGCAGATAGAGAAATTGGGGGTTTGTCCATCTCGCATTGCTGAGCACCTTCTCTATTTTGCATATTCCGCTCTCTGAGCTGACATCAAGTCCGACGTCTGATTCTCGTTCTCAGCGACCTGGCAGCCCTGAGCTTGTCCTTGACCCAGTCCTCCTTCCACAACTCACAATACGTCTTGTATGCCTCCATGCACTCATCAGTAGCCTCTTCTGCGTCAGAGAAGTCCCTGTTCTTGAGAAGAGCCCTCGCGAGCTCATAGGAGGTTTCAGCCAGACTATCTCCATACGCTGCGTCTACTATAGATGCTTGTCTGTAAATCTCTACCTTGGAACTCAGAGAGTCCGCAATGGCTAAGAGTCATTCAATCTCTTTGAGCTTGATATACAACAGGTTTGACCGGATGTCCTCAAAAAGAGATTCAAGACTCTCTATCCGGTCTTCAACCTGCTCACCAGTCCCAAAGTGATGCTCAATAAACCCCTCGATGATGTCCTCAGCTACTTCTGACATCTCATCTATGTCCCACTCGCTATCTTCAAGAATCTGCAACCTAAGTGTATCGACTCGCTCCCCTGTCACATCAGACATCACATGGACCTCAATTACTCTCCCATCCCGAGAGATGCTCCAGTTGAGTTTTTCTGAATCCGGGAGGGACGCATCAATATGAGCAAAGAGCGTCTTTCTCTCCGTGTCGGGTCTGAGCAGATGCAGTTCTGTATACTCGATGTCCCTGGTACGGATCCTATGCAAAGTGGAAACCAGGATTCTTTGTGCTCTGGAGTGGGACGCCCTCCACTAAGCCCCCTCGCGATATTTGAAGCAGACCCGAGGTGAGCTCAAATAACCTGGTGTCGAAATCTTCTCCTTCTGACGCGAAACTGATAGAATACACTCCTGCATCAATGCCAAGCTCGTATTCAACACCGATGATGTGCTGGTGCATTTGACTGATCTCTGATAGTTCTGGATTGACTTTGCTTGTCAAGTCTGATGGAGTACTCACTCCCACAGGGGCCTCGGGTATCTCACGTGGAGGCACTGGCACTACCTGTAATCCTCTGATGCTCGCTATTGCACTCCGCTTGCAGATAGACGAGAAGACTTAGTTAAACTGATTCAACCAATCAATCTAAACACAGTCCGAGAAAATCGATTGGATCTTGCAGAATATATGGGTCTTCGGAGTTGCCCCCCAAACATACCTCAAAACAGTTAAATATCGCGATTATCCGATTTTTATACACGCGCTACTGAAACTGGGTGATTCCCGGAGTTGGACACATGAGTGAATCAACAACGAACCGTGGTACTGTTGTAAGCAGCTCCATAACTGGTCTAGGTACCTTGGACAAATTCCTCCCGGTATGGATCATCCTAGCGATGGCTTTGGGAGTCCTGTTAGGCTATCTTGTACCGGGACTCGCAGAGGCCCTAGACTATTGGAGTATTGGGACTGTATCAGTCCCAATTGCAATAGGTCTTCTCTGGATGATGTACCCTGTTTTGGCAAAGGTCAAGTACGAGGAACTCGGGAAGTTGAAGGATGAGAAGAAGATGTTCGGGGTTTCCCTAGCCCTGAACTGGTTGATTGGTCCCTTCCTAATGTTTGGACTTGCATGGATTTTTCTCGCTGACCTTCCTGATTATCGAACAGGCATTATCCTTGTCGGACTAGCACGCTGCATTGCCATGGTACTAATCTGGAACATGATGGCTGGAGGCTGTAGTGAGTCTTGTGCTGTTCTCGTTGCCCTGAACTCAGTTTTCCAGATAATAATGTATAGCCCCGAGGCATGGTTCTTTGTCACTTTCCTCTCTTCTGTCGTGTCGCCGGGTGCTGGTTCCGTTGTTGAGGTTTCAATCATCGAGGTTGCCTGGAGTGTTATTATCTTCCTTGGGATTCCCCTGGCGGC
>JBHLQK010000207.1:0-5271 GCA_048884925.1 Candidatus Thorarchaeota archaeon | reverse complement strand
CTCCTACAACTAGCATCAAGGCGGACGCAACGTCCTGCAAATGTCGAATGGGTTACGAGGAATCAACGACAACAACGGTGAGGGTAGCAGAGCAGTAGTTTCCATGTGGATCATAGGCTCTGGCATCTGAACGATACACATCTATCGCAAGTTGTGTTGCATTTCTGAATGACCCCGCTGTATCAATGCTGGAGTTATCCGAGTCACTAATCCGCCAATGGTCTATCCCTGAAGCATCCCAGGCTCCAAGCTGGAACTCAAATGGTTCTCCGAACTCGATTACATATTTCAACGATGCTATGACCCATGATGAGGCTGTTGAGTCTGGGACTGGCGGCCTCACAGTGACTCCAAAGACATGAGAAAGCTTGTTGTCATTTGAGTCAAAGACGGAGATAGTCACGTATAATGCCTGCCAGAACAACTGAGCTCATGAAAAAGCCAAACAAAGCTTGTCCCAGCTCGACGATTATGTAGCTGGGAAATATGTAGAGTACAAGAAGAAATGACCAGATTACGAGGAACGCTCCAGTTATGATTGATGCTTTGCCCAGTAGATACACTCGTTCCAGAGTACGGTCTCCCCTCTGTTTTATGTAGAATAGTCCCAGCACAAATGGCAGAACCATCACAATCTGCAGTTGTGTCATGACTGGTATCATTAGACTCCCTCGATGGTGTCTATTATCGAATAACCACTTATGCCTAGCGTATGGCGTAAAGCTATCCTAATAGGATGCTATTATAGTGTTTTTTAGACCAGAAGATAAATCTGCACCCTCATTTATACAATTGATATTCAATTTAATTAACAAAGGTTGGGAGCAAGTGTCTGATGATACATGGTTTGGAATCAATGAAGCTGGAGAAAGCCGTGACTTTGAGACCATGAAAAGGATGTGTTTGGCTGCCGAAGAGAATAGACTTGATTTCTTTTCAATTCCTGATCATTTTCTGGACCCTGGGATTGGAAGAGGTCCGCCGTTGGAATGCTGGACAATGCTAGCAGGCTTGGCAGCTGTCACCAAACGGATCAAATTGGCACCATTGGTTAGCTGCTATGGTTTTCGAGAACCAACTGTGTTGGGAAGGATAGCCACCACAGTCGACATAATATCCAATGGCCGTCTGATTTTTGGCATAGGTGCTGGATGGCATGAAGAGGAGTTCAAGGCGTACTTCGGAAGGTTCCCACCAGTTCCAGAACGAATGAGTGGCCTCGAAGAATCTGTAGAAATCTGCAAAGGTATGTTCTCTAATGAGGAATTCCATTACAATGGAAACCTCTACAAATACAGTGGTGTTCTGAATCTGCCCCAGCCTGTTCAGAAGCAAATCCCAATAATGATCGGAGGTGGCGGAGAGAAGGTCACTCTCAAGATCGCAGCAAAACATGCTGATATCAGCCATTTCCATCCCTGGTGCAGCATGGAGGTTGTTAAGCGAAAGCTACAGGCGCTAAAAGATCACTGTAAATCTGTTGGCAGAGACTACAGTGATGTAAGAAAAGGGATAGGATTCACTTTATTTCTAGGCCGTGACAAGGAAGAAGTTCAGTCAAAGATAAGAATAACCGCTGAAGCTTCAGGAGGGAGTGGTTCGAGGTCAATGAGTGTAGATATGGAGATGTTCAAGATAGGCACTCCAGAGCGAATTGCTGAGCAACTACAAAACTATGTTGAGATGGGATTCAGTTTCTTTTCACTCACATTTGCACCATACAATACGCCTGAGGATATGCACTTATTTGGTGAAGAAGTTGTCCCGATGCTTTCATGACACAATGCTAGATAAAATCTGCAGGTTGATTCGCAGTCATTAGACTCGTTTCAGATTCCTTCCAACCTGTGATGTCTTATCGACTGAGTATTTTAGCTTCAAGATTGAGAAGTCGCAATAGGAATCTCTGTATCCTTATTGGCTGATTCAACCGCTCTAACTGAATCTGCGAATATATCCAAACCTGCTTCAGCTAGTTCTTTTGTAAGTACAAGTGGAGGCATGAATCGAATCACATTTGAGAAATGTCCCCCAATCTCTACTATCAGTCCTCTTTGGTAGCATGCTTTCCGGATTTCCTTTGCGAATTCAGTCCAGGGTTTCTTACTTTTCTTGTCTTTTACAAATTCAATCCCTAGCATCAATCCCTTTCCACGAGTGTCTCCAATGAATCTGCTCTCCTCTTGCAGTTCTCGAAGTCTCGGGAGGAAGACCTCTTCGCCCATTTTGGCGGCATGTTTCCATAGCTTATGCTTTTTGATGAATCTCATTGTTGCTACGCCAGCTGCCAGAGCAACAACATTGCCCCTGAATGTCCCTACATGAGCCCCTTTTTCCCAGGTATCTAGATTCTCGTCGAAGACCAAAACTGACAATGGGAGGCCTCCCCCGATTGCCTTGGAGATTGTCATGATATCCGGAGTGACACCTGAATGTTCACAGGCCCACATCTTGCCCGTTCTGCACATTCCCGCTTGAATTTCATCAATTATTAGAGGAATGCAATAATCCCCAGATATTCTTTTGACTTCCTTAAGGAAATCGTCAGGTGCTGGAAGCGATCCTCCCTCTCCCTGTACAGCTTCAATGATAATGGCTGCGGGATCAACAACCCCTGATTTTGGATCCTCCAATACATGTTCGAGATATTTGGCGCACTCAATGCCGCATTCCGGATATTGCTTTCCAAATGCACAGCGGTAGCAATATGCGTATGGTACAAAATGCACCTCAGGAATCATTGGCATGAGGCTCTGCTTCAAAGCTTTGTTGGCTGTCAGTGTTATGGCTCCAGCAGTCATTCCATGGTATGCTCCTTCAAAAGAAATCATACCAATCCGGCCTGTGTTGAACTTCGCCAGCTTCATCGCTGATTCGACTGCATCCGAGCCTGTCGGAGCCACAAAAAGAAGTTTTGAGCTGTCCTTCAATTTCGTTGGAAGCATCGAGATTAGTTCATCTACAAGCTCCATTCTGATAGGCGTCGGAAAATCTAGTGTGTGAGTGAGTTTGCCCATCTGCTCCCTTGTTGCTGCAACAACATCAGGATTGCAGTGTCCGATATTTAGTACGCCTGCCCCAGCGAAGAAGTCGATGTAGATATTTCCGTCAACATCTTTCAGAGTCGCGCCTTTTCCTTCTTTGAAGGCAACTGGAATGGCTTTGGGATAGGAAACTGCAGCGCTCTCAAGTGCGTCCTGCTTTTGCAGCATTTCTCTCGACCGAGGTCCAGGAGGCGCTTCAACAATTACCGCTGAATTAGAGATATGCAGGTCTCTGAAATCTTCATCTGACATTTCAATTAATCCTCCATAACAAAAGGTGTCGTTCTTCGGGCATCTAGAAGTATATCCATCATTAGTTAGTATCCCGATTCATTCGCCCTCATAAACAACACATTTCCCTATAACCATTATCAAGGATACCATTCAACCGTAGCTCCAGAGCAAGAATAGAGAGCAGTAATACGTGAGAACTCACTTCTTCTCAATCAGAACGACGTGGACGTACCGAATTGTTTTTGTTCATTGGTATTTGCTGAGTTCTATGTCGGCAAGCGTTTCTTTTGGAGTTGATGTTAATGGTCGCAGAATTCGATGTTCTGATTAGAAATGGAACTATAATTGATGGTACTGGAGGCAACCGGTACAAGAGTGACATAGGAATTCAAGGCAGAACTATTACTAGCGTTGGCATAGACATCAAGATTGATTCAAAACTGACTGTTGATGCAAGAGGTATGGTGTGTTCACCGGGCTTTATCGACGTACACAGTCATAACGATATGAGCATGCTATTTGATAGTCGCTTGCAGTCAATGATTCATCAAGGAGTGACAACTTCAGTCATTGGCAATTGCGGATTTTCACTTGCACCAATCACTGAAGATAGAATAGAACTGATGAATCAAGAAATAAAGGGATTCCTGCCTCCCGGACAAAAGCTCGCTCCAACATGGAGGTCTTTTGGAGAGTATCTCGATACTCTTGAAACTATCAAGCTAGCTTCGAATATAGCCGCTCTTGTTGGATTTGGAACAGTGAGAATAGCAGGAGGTCCTGCATATGAGAATCGGCCACCCACTCCTGAAGAAATACGGTCCATGAAAATGCTTGTCGGAGAGGCCATGCAAGCAGGTGCTTTTGGTATGAGCACAGGTCTCATTTATGCTCCGCAAATCTATGCGGAGACCGCAGAAATCATTGAATTGGCCCAAGTGGTTGCCCAGCACGGTGGTCTGTATTTCTCACATATTCGAGGAGAAGGAGAAACCCTTGTTGAAGCAGTCAACGAGATGATAGACATTGTTGAAAAATCCGGATGCCGCGGCGGGCAAATTGCCCATCACAAAGTTGCAGGAAGAGCTTTCTGGGGACTGAGCAAGAAGACACTCAACATCATCGCGGAGGCTAATGAAAGAGGACTAGGTATAGCCTGTGATCAATACCCATACAATCGGGGAGCAACATCCCTCATTACAGTGCTTCCTCCATGGGTCCACGAAGGAGGTCTCGAGGCAACTCTTGACCGAATTAGGGACTCAGAAGTTAAGCAGCAAATCGTATCTGATATTGAATCAGGCATTAATGGGTGGGAGAATATAATCAGAGAGGCTAGCTGGGATGGAGTCTACATCTCTTTCGCAAAATCCAAAAAATGGGCTGACATTGAAGGTTTGAGTCTTACTGACATTGCAAAAGCCAAGGGGTACAAAGTTCCGTTTGATATGCTCTTTGAGCTGATACTCGATGAAAAAGGCGAGGCATCTATGACTATAGAGAGCATGGGAGAAGAAGACATTCGTCGAATTATGCAGTCGCCTTACACAATGATTGGCAGCGATGGCACGGGTGTATCGCCCTCAGGCGTAATGAGTTTTGGGAAGCCGCACCCCAGATATTATGGGACATATCCAAGAATCTTGGGCAAGTATGTGCGGGAAGAAGGCGTCTTATCACTTGAGGATGCAATCTGGAAGATGTCTGGATTTCCTGCCAAGCAAATGGGATTAACTGAGAGAGGACTAATTCGGGAGGGGATGATTGCTGATATTGTGGTCTTTGATCCGGAAACTGTCATGGACAAGGCAACCTTCATGAATCCTCATCAGTTTCCTGAAGGAATTCATCATGTCTTCGTCAACGGGAAACAAGTCATTACGGATGGGCAACAATCCGAGCATCTCCCCGGAGTAATCTTGAGGCATGGAGCATGAATGCTCAACGCCGTTTCCTATGCCTCAGCTTCCAGTCTGCTCTCATAATCCTCAAT
>JBHLQK010000206.1:0-5356 GCA_048884925.1 Candidatus Thorarchaeota archaeon | reverse complement strand
AACCCTTGGGATGACCTCCAACAATAGGTCATTGTCCTTCTCAAATAGAATCGGGGATGAAAGGCGAATTCGTTCCTCAATCCTTGATTGAGCCGCTGCGATAATTCCGCGAGGGTTCTCGTCCCCATCTATGTAGAATGCATAGTTGTGGATTAGCTGTCCACCAAGCCGTCCTGCGAAGAAACGAATGGCTTTCGAAGGAATAAGATCCTTGAGGAATTCTTCACGTCCCTTTGCTTCCAAGTGCGACTCTGGAAAGCAATCATCCAACATCGTGTCAATAATTGGGCTAGGAATTCTATTGACTTCGCGGAGAATCAAATCATTGGAAGTGTTTTTAGTAATCTCAGTAGCAGAGTCTAACTCGAAGCGACCAGAGTGAAAGGTTGTTTCGAAACCCTCTGAAGTGTATAGACTTACTGCATTGACGTTGTCTGCTCTTGCATCAAGTCCTGCCTTCTTCAAATCCAACTCATGAGCTCGTCTGAAGGAAAGCTGAAGCAACTTTCTTGCAAGTCCCTGCCGCTGGTATTTTGGATGTGTCATGAGATTTCCCACATAGACCTCATCCTTCTCAATACCCAACTGAATTCCACTTGCAATGGTGTCTTCCACCTCGGCAACGTAGAACTCCATTCTCATCCCCAGGGCTCTTTGAAGAACTTTGTAGAAACGCGTTTGAACCTTCTTCAATACCTTCCGTACTTCATCTGCGTCAAGCCGGTCTTCCTCAATGCTATCCTTGAAAGCTAGCTCCATAAGTGTCACGAATTCATCATATTCATCTGACCTTAGCTCACGTATTTCCGGAGTTGTGGCGCTATCTGTGGATCTCATAATGATTCCCCAAACAGGTGATGATTGCCCTAAGATGATTCTGAAGCCAGGTGACCATAAACATGTCCACTAGCGCATTTTCCTTTTTGCTTAGACTCCCATATCGGTGATGTCGTTGAATAACACGACTCTGTAGCGTGCCTTGTTCTCCCTCACCTTTCGAATTGCTTCATTTACCTCCGTCATGGGCATCAATTCAACCTTGGGCACAATGTCATGTGTCTGCGCGAACGAAAGCATCTCCCGCATTGTAGCCCGATTGCCAAGGAATGACCCCGTTATTGATAGTTGGTGCGCCACGAGATCAGTCGAATTGAAAGATACGTCTGGGAAGCCAATGAGTACAAAACTCCCATTCTTCTTCAAGGTGTTCAACAACAGTCCCCAGTTGATCTTGCCAGAAGCGGTGCATAGCAGCATGTCAAAGCCAAACTCAGCTTTCTGCAAGCTGGCCTGGTCGTGCGAATCGATGAAATGGTCTGCTCCAAAGGCAAGAGCTTGGTCCTCCTTATCTGGAGACGAGGAAATGGCGGTTACTTCGTAGTCGAGTGCGCGGGCGAACTGCAATGCGAGGTGGCCCAGCCCTCCCACACCGATGATGCCAATTTTTTGCCCTTTTCTCGCTGCGTTCGATCGGAGTGGTGAATAAACTGTGACCCCAGCGCACATGAGCACTGCGGCCACCTCAGAGGGCATGGCGTCAGGAAGCCGATAGGCAAAGCGGCTGTCCACACTGATAGAGGTGGAAAAGCCGCCGTAGGGAACCCAGGTTCCTGACGGAACAATGTCCATACAGAGCTGCTCTTCACCCTTCAGGCACCACTCACATTGCATGCAAGAACGGCCCTGCCAGCCGATGCCGATCCGGTCCCCTTCCTTTGGATTGGATACTTCCCGGCCGACAGCCGACACGTGCCCAACAATCTCGTGACCGGGGACAAAAGGGAAGGTGGTTATTCCATAGTAGTTATCGATGGCATGGATATCCGAATGACACATACCACAGTGCGTTACCGAAACCCGGACATCATACTCTCCGAGTTTTGGTGAGGTGTACGTGAATGGCTCTAATGGCTGTCCGACTCCTCTTACTGCATATCCCAAGACCTTCATTTTTGACAGCTTCCTGCTTGCTCTAACCCTTGAGTTGTGGACTATGAGAACAAGAGTCTTTTCATCATTTTGCAGCATCCATTAATGAAATAGAATCTCCAATGGGAAAACTCGCTATGACATAATAATGGCGGTTGCAGTTCCTGGAGATTTCGGCCTCCCCACAACCTTGGAATGCGAGAATCCCCTCCCGATTGTACTGTGAATGATCAGTGCTCTTGTTGCATTGAAGATAAATGCTGCAGCCAATGGCAATCCGATTCCAGCCAAAGCAGCTAAAACCAGGTCCAAGTAAGTCGGTTGGAAATTATCTGGAACATCAGGGAGGATTTTCATATTGATTCGAGCGTCTTGAATCGTTCAATCTATATTTTTTTAGAATGTGAGTCTTCCTGCAAAATCTCATTGTGGAAATTATGTTCTCCAGGAGTTTATCATATCAATCACTTTTTACGTTGAATCTTCGCAGTGAGTATTTCTCTTCCTAACCTAACTTCGACAAGAATTCCAAACATGATTGTTACTATAAATTTAGCACACAATCGAGAGTCTAGAGTTATAGAAGTCTAATCGATTTTTGCTAGGACAATGCAGTGAGTACCGTTTAATTTGGCAACAAGCTCTCCCTTTTCATTGGTAAAGTATCTTTGTTCCAAGGATTGTGAATTATGCTTACATCAATAGCTAATTAGCAAAGTGATGCCTAATGTGTTTCACCATGTATTAGGAGCCACGCCTAATGCTGAAAGCACGCGAAATACTAACTTTACTACTAGTTGTTTTTGGAATATTTCTGAACCCGCTTGTGAGCAGTTCATTTGAGAACAAGAATCTTTGTCCATTTCAACCACAAGTGGATAATCAAATTGTGGAGATAATGGAACAAAATTACATCCCATCAACCACTGTTGCTGTAGTTAGAAACAATTCAATAAGGTGGGCAAAAGATTACGGCGAACAACAGCAACTAGACCTTATCTACATGGTAGGGTCTGTCACCAAGGCATTCACAGCGACAGCAATTTTCCAGCTGTATGAACGGAATATAATCGATCTAGACGATGATGTAAACGATTACCTTCCATTCTCACTAAGACACCCTAACTATACAAACACACCAATAACTATCAGAATGTTGCTCCAACACACATCTGGATTGAGTAAGTACACTGACATGTACTGGTATGGAGTAACAGCAGAAGTCCTAGAACAGTTAGGCTATGAGAATCCTTGTGAATGGCTACCTTATCCTTATTGGATTGAGGGCCATCTTGCACCTAATGGTTCATTATATGACCCAGCTGTTTGGACTTCTCACGAACCAGGTTCCAATCGATTTTATTCCAATTTTGGTTATGATGTTCTGGGTTACCTCATACAGGGAGCTACAGGACAACCAATCTGGGAGTATCTTGAAGAGAACATCCTTGATCCCTTGGGAATGCATAGCACTGGGTATAATTACACTGATTTTGATCCCGCACAGCTTGCAATACCTCACATCTACATGTTTGAATTGGATCCAACATCAACTGGCGATAAGGCATATCCCCACTATAATACGCTCAACTATGGTTCCGGTGGATTACGCTCAAATGTCTTCGATTTGGCGAAGTTTTTGCTGGTATTCCTACATGATGGAGTTTCCAATGGAACGCGTATCCTAGGAGAGGACACTTTGCGAACAATGGAATCGCTGCAGACTGCTTGGCTTGCACCAGGAGATCCACTCATTCAGTGGGGCGGCTGGGGAGGCACAGAAGGGGATGCATGGGCATTTCACGCAAAGGTCCATGGTTATTATGGAGGGAATACTACAGTTCCTTATGGTGTGATAACCTTGAACAATCAAGGATTGGATAGTGCAAGAGATGCTGCCTTTTCGATCACAAAATTGCTTGAAGAATATGTTCATCAATATGATGCAACTGCGCTTGATTGCTCTAATGGGTTGGTATGGCAAGATATTATTTTGATGGGAACCTCAGTTGGAGTTGTAATAATGGCACTAATAATTGCAATGAGAAAAAGGCGTCCCTAGAGCTTTGCTCCAGCCCTACGGTTCCTCTATTACTAGTTGGAGGCGGCTTTGCACCGATATTCCTCTCATTGCTTGCTTTCACAGCAGCAACCAGAATAAGCAAACCCTTGAATTGGTGGCGACAGCGGATGCGAGGGTGGAAGTTTCTAGCGAAGCTATAGCCATATTTACTCATCATCTTTGTAATGGTGTTTTGGACCGCAGCAGGAATTCAGATATTTGGGCTTCCAATTGATGCGGCATCCACTATCAACATCATGGTGGTGTTTTCTCTTGCCATGGTTATCCTGATGCCAATTGTAGTCATAGTTCCACTTTCCTATGATGCCCAAATATTGTCCAAACCATAGTTCTCGCCCCTCCCATCAAGTTGCGTCATAAGATACTCAAATATCTCGATTGAGGTTTCTTGGTGAAATATGAAGCAGAAAGAAGTAGATAAAATAAAAGAAACAATACACAACTATGTCTCTGGAGTTGTTGAGTTCGATTTTGATAGAGGAGAGAGTGCGTGGCATCCAGATGGTCTTAAGATTTCTCTAGATTCAGGAGGAAGACTCGTTACAAGGAACATTCTTGACACCCGACCCAATCTTACGCCAGATGAGATCAGGCAGATGAGGAACAGAGTGTTTCAAAACGCGACAATACAAGCTATTGATGTGACAGGAATCGCGGCATCCGTCAAGCTTGTCTGGCAATTTGAGATGGACGGGGATAAGAAGAGAATTACTGACTATGTTCTTCTTCTTAGAGGAGAAGAGGACTGGAGAATTGTTGGCAAGATATACAATGAAGAATCAGCATGAATAGGTGACGCTTCTGCAATCCATTTTTAGTTTCTCTTCGAATTTCCTCTATGAAAAAAAACCATTTGTCTTTGGCTGCTAAGGCTGATCGCAATTAGGCGGCTTCCAAAACAGATAAAGTTCCGATGAATTCTCCAAGTACGTAGAATTCGGAGGAAGTCAATTGAGTCAGGGATTATCTTTAGAAAGACGAGGCTGCGCAAGGAATTCGGGAGTCTTCATACTAGTTAGAATTGCACTCGGCACTCTTGTGTTTCTCTCTTTGAATACTCTGTTCTATGTTCCAAACCAAGCTATGCTAATCGCAGCTCAAAGTGTTAAGGCCAATATAATCCTCTTCATTGGTGTGCTAGTTGCTCTTTTCTTCATGTCTCTCTTTAGCCTAATCATACCTTTTCCGTTGAACAATGTACTCACCTCCGTAAACGAGAATCTTTCAAAGGGAGCACAAAGCCTTCGGTGGCTAGAGTTGCTATTTTTCATTACAAGCATGATATTTCTGTTCACCGAGATATCATTCTTCTACCAAGTGTTGCTTTCTGGGATAATCATCTAT
>JBHLQK010000205.1:0-5360 GCA_048884925.1 Candidatus Thorarchaeota archaeon | reverse complement strand
CACTAATGAAATCGACATTAATTCCTTCATCAACAGATGTATGAAGGAATTGGAGCTAAATGCAGTCATTGGAAGACAGGCAAAAGAGATTGTGAAACGTGCTGTGGAGGCTGGTATCCCCTTGTGTCAGAATCCAATTGGTCAAGTGTCAGCCGCGATTTATATCGCCGCTATTCTAACAAGGAACCGTGTGACACAGAGCTCTCTTGCTAAGTTCGCTGGAGTGTCCGAGGCAACAATCCGGAAACGATATGTAGAATTGGCAAAGGGACTAGGATATTACTCGAAGTAGAGGGTGATGTTTCACTCTAGTTTGTTGTTGTTCGCTACACGTCTGGCTTGAAGTATTTGTATTAAGGCTACACAGAGGGCTAGCATAATCAGACCAAACCAATCAAGAAGATTAGGCATCTCTCCTAGGAACAGGATAGACAGAATGACAATCTGAGGCAGCATTGTGCTGTTTATCACAGTGATATCAACTGCTCTGAGGGTCTGCATAGCTTTGTTCCATAAAGTGAAAGCGAAAGCAGTGTTGACGACGCTAAGCCATATAATGTAGAGAAGTGCGATGGGTGTGACGACTGTGAGTCCTTCCAGCGCCAAGCCAGCCAGCAGAAGAATTACCGCTCCAATTGACATGCTCACACCTGTGACAACAATAGGAGGAGTTTTTCGCTCCTTGTTTATTGATCTCCCCATTATGGACGAGAATGCATTTGCTATCACACCAATCAGAACTACGATGAGACCAACTGTTTCAGACAAGTCCAGGTCGATTGGATAGAAGTATATCATCGCGCCTGCAACGACAAGGAAGACCAAGACCGTCTGAGTCCTTGTAGGTACCTCTTTGAGCATAATGACGCCGAATATCAGAACAACAATCGGTGTAAGATTCAGAAGCATTGACACAGGGATGGCATCCATAAGGTCCAATCCGATGAACTGTGCCCCTTGAGTGATGGCCACAAATACCAAACCATAGAGAAAGATTGTCCGCCACCACAGTTTGTCTTGATCCCTTATCAAAGCTCTATGCACTGGATTTAACAGGATTATCGCTAGGAGTATCCCTGCTGCAATAGAATACCTCAGTCCTGCGAAGGTGATTGGAGGTAAGCCCTCTCCCTCAAGACCAAACTTGATTATGACCCAGGATGATGCCCAGAGAACTGTGACAAAGAGTGCCTCAGCCACTGCCTTGTAGTGTCGTTTCGGTGCTATTTCTGCTCCCGAGTCCATAGAATCACGCACCAATTCTGAGTTCATATTATCCGCCTGTGTTAAACGAAGCATTAAAGACGGATTAGCTTGATGCCGTCTTAAGACGGGTGCATATTAATGGTGCTTCAGTGTACAATTGAAATTGGCGCCGAGGACTACTACTCCTGCGATCTCACTCGGAAAATCCCTGTTCGTGTGACTCTTGTGACCATAAATGGAGATACGGGATTTGGAATAACTGAGTCTTCGAAGGGAGATGAAGATGCAATTCAGGATTACATCAAGCGCCTCAAAGACTCTCCCAGCATTAAGGAAGTGAATATTCTGCATAGGTCTCAGGAAGCGTATTGGACAAGAGTGGTGCATAAGTTGGACCGGGCTTCGATACACGAAACAATCCTGGCAAGTGGTTGCATGACACGTCTACCCATTATTGTGGAACATGGCCTTCAGTATCATACCGTATTGGCACCAACTCAAGAAACCCTGAGCGAGTTAATCCGTTCACTGCGAAAAAGGTTTCCTCACGTTAGTATCAAGCGATTGAAGTCCCGGCCAACTGCGTCCTTTCGGGTTGCATTGACCGAGAAGCAACAAGAAGCATTTCTTCTAGCGTTTCAATCTGGATACTACGAGATGCCGCGCAAATCACGAATTGACAGGATGTGCAAGAAACTTGGCATCAAACGCGTCGCAATGCAGGAGCGGCTAAGACGTGCGGAGCGGCGAATCATCTCTGAGTTTGCTGAAACACTATCGTGAGAGCGCCGTTGCAGTCTTATTTGTCTGTTATCAGTTCCCTGACATGCTTAATGACATTATCAACAGTGAAACCGTACTTCTCGAATACAACCTTATCCGGAGCGGAAGCACCGAACGTTTCCACTGCTATTATCGTTCCCTTGTCACCAACCCAACGTTCCCAACCTTGCGATCTTCCAGCCTCGACTGCCAAGCGCGCCTTTACATCAGGGGGAAACACAGAGTTACGATAGTCTTCACCTTGCTCTTCAAACAGCTCCCAGCTGGGAAATGAAACCAACCGGACATTGACACCCTCTTGGGCAAGCTTCTCTCCAGCTTTGGTGATGAGTCCAATCTCCGAACCTGTTGCCATCATTATGATGTCTAGTGGGCCATCTCCAAAGTCGGCAAGTACGTAAGCTCCGCGGCCAAGCCCGCTCGCAGGGCTGTATGTGCTGCGATCAAGGATTGGAATCTTCTGTCGAGTCAGTGATATCAGTGTGGGTCCTCCTGATCGGTTGATTGCCACCTTCCATGCTTCAACCACCTCATTTGCATCACAGGGACGAAGGACAACAAGGTCTGGTATGGCACGCAAGGCAGCCAATTGTTCCACAGGTTGATGGGTTGGGCCGTCTTCACCAACACCTATACTATCATGAGTGAAGACCCAGATGCTTCTATGCTTCGAGAGAGCGGAGAGGCGAATAGCCGGTCGCATGTAATCTGAGAAAATCAAGAAAGTAGCTCCATAAGGGATGAATCCTCCATGTGCAGCCATGCCATTGACAATTGCGCCCATTGCATGTTCGCGGACACCGAAGAAGAAGTTCCGCCCCTTTGGGACCTCCCTCTGAAAGGCTGGCTGGTCTTTTATCCATGTCTTATTTGAGCCTGTAAGGTCTGCAGAACCACCAAATAGCTCTGGAAGACTAGGAGCAATTGCGTTAATCACATCCCCGGAGGGATTTCTTGTAGCGACACCTGTTTCATCAGCTTCATAGGTTGGAAGATTTTTGTCCCAATCCTTGGGAAGCCTTCCAGATAATCTGCGTTCAAATTCCTGAGCCAAATCTGGATGTTCCTTCCGATAGTTCTCCATCCTCACGAGCCACGCATCTTCCAATCCTTTTCCGCGTGTGACAGCTTCCCGGAAGTGCTCTAAAACATCATCTGGAATCAAGAACCGCGGCTCTAAGGGCCAACCGAGGTTGGTCTTGGCTGCTTCAAGCTCTTCCTCGCCAGGAGGTTCACCGTGTGCTTTCGCTGTATCCTGCTTATTTGGCATGCCATACCCAATGTGAGTCCGAACCATGATAATTGACGGTCGTTGGTCCTTCTTTGCGTTTGTTATTGCCTGGTCGATTGCAACAACATCATTGCCATCCGCGACGGATTGCACATGCCAACCAAGTGACTCAAACCGGGCTCCGCGATGCTCAGTGAATGTAATGCCAGTACTTCCATCAATTGAGATTAGATTGTCATCGTATAGCAGAATCAGTTTACCAAGCTGGTGGTGCCCTGCTAGCGATGCAGATTCGTAGGAGATTCCTTCCATCAAGTCTCCATCAGTGACTATAGCATAGGTGTAATGATCGACAATTTCATGGCCTGGCCTATTGAATACTGCTGCGAGATGTCTCTCTGCAATAGCCATACCAAGTGCATTGCTCATTCCTTGACCTAGCGGTCCAGTTGTGACTTCCACTCCGGGTGTGCAGAAGTTCTCAGGATGGCCTGGCGTACGACAACCCCACTGTCGGAAGTTCTTGATATCATCGAGTGATAGATCATATCCTGTGAGATGAAGTAGTGCGTATAATAGCATAGAGCCATGTCCGCCAGATAGTACGAAACGGTCGCGGTCCGACCACTCAGGATTCCGTGGATTAAAGCGTAGATGTCTCGTCCATAGGGTATAAGCCATAGCTGCAGTGCCCATGGGCATGCCTGGATGGCCCGAGTTTGCCTTCTGAACGGCGTCGGCGGCTAAGAAACGAATAGTATTGATTGCCCGGTTCTGAAGATCATCCGATTCTGACATGCAGGACTCCTCTCTAGAATGGTAGGGGGGTATATCTATGCTGATAGATCCGCAATCCCACTCACATGTGGGTCTTGCATCATGACCGCGTAGAGAACAACCCCTATACAACTGTTGCCCTCAGTCGTCATCAGGAAGTGGGTGGACCAATTCAATAGTGATATTACTTGGCTTCGACTAACCCTGATTACATCTCCCAGGTTTGATGACATATGTCTGTTCCCACCTCATTATTCCAACAGCTCAGGGCAATAGTAGGCCCAGAATATGTGACCGAAGAACTCTGTGATAGGCTTGTGTATTCAAAGGACTACTCTATAGAGGGCATTGCAGATGACTATACACCTGATCTTGTTGTGAAGCCAGGGTCAGTCGACGAGATTGAGCAGATAATTGCCATGGCGAACGAGTTCAAGGTGCCTCTCTATACCTGGGGCGCAGGAACAAGTATGTCGGGAAATCCTCTCGCAGTCCATCGTGGAATCGTTCTCGACACTAAGCGTATGAATCAAATCCTTGAGGTCGATCCAGATAACCTCACAATTACCGTACAGGCTGGAGCTACCATGGCGGAGGTACAAGCCGCTGCCATGAAACATGGAGTCTTCTTTACTCATCAACCAGAGAGCTGTCTCTCTTCTACCATCGGCGGCGCTTTGAGCTGCATGGGCATAAGCGTCTTTGGAGCAAAGTATGGTTATGCCTACGACCAAGTTCTGGGTGTTGAAGTAGTGCTTGGAACTGGGAAGCGAGTTCGGATAGGTGGAAAGAGCTATCTCTCAGTTCCATCTCACAACCTCTTGAACCTCTTCTTGGGTGCTGAAGGAACTCTCGGCATAATCACGGAGGCAATCCTCAAGGTTTACCCTCTTCCTGCAACACGTGATAGAGTCAGCTACGCCTTCTCTGACATAACAATAGCAATGGAAGCGTGCAAGCGCGTTCATGGTGCGGGGTGTTGGCCTGAAACGGTCTATGCATTTGATAGGAGGTCGCTGGTGCAATATATGGAGCGGTCAAAGACTCCCATTCCCGAGAATTTATCCATGGCAGTCCTTTTCGGATGTTCAGGAGACTCTGACCTCGTGGAAAAGATGCTCGAGGTAATCTCCAGGTCCTGTGATGAGCAAGGCGGAGTGCGGATGTCTGACGAGGTCACTGAGTCATGGTGGGAATCTGTCAACATCAATAGAGAAACCTTTGACAAGAGCAACTTCGCGCTCTCGCATACTGATTATGAACCAGATCTCATCGATGCTTGTGTTCCTTTGAGCAGGTTTCAGGAATACAGTGACTACTGCGATGACCTCAAGAAGGAATTCGGGTGGGTCGATATCGACTT
>JBHLQK010000204.1:0-5425 GCA_048884925.1 Candidatus Thorarchaeota archaeon | reverse complement strand
GTGAAAGATCCTGCTACAGTTTCCACCCCCCAATAGACATGGGGATACTTCTGAAGGACTGCATCCTTATGTAATTCTGTGCCATTGATGAGTGTATAATAGACAGTATTCTGTGTAAGATTGAGATTCTCACCGTCTACGGTAGTCCACTCGAAAACAGACGCATGAGCAGACATCGCTTCAGGTGTTGTCAGTCCACTTGAGCTATCGCTGTAGTCTGAACAGACTAAGAGATATGATGTGCCCCTTGAAAATGGGCTATAGTCCAGGGTATAGTAGGATACCGAATAATTTAGTAGAGATCCATTATGAGGCTTGTCATAGAAACCATTTACCAACTGATTATAGTAGTAATCAGCTGAATAATTCCAAATCTGGAACACTGTACCTGGAGTCGAGGCTTTCCCAACTACCTCTCTTTCCTCAGCCGCAGTAGGATTCTGCACTTCGATTTCAACCTTATAGAGCGTCCATCCAGATACTAGGTAGCCAGATAGATCCAGCATCGTTTCATGAGTGTCTGGATTGGTGTAGCTATTAAGAATCGAAACCTGTTGATTAGGTATCGTTTTCGAAATATACGCAAGAGATGCTTGAGTATTGCCTGCTCCCGAAGCGGATGATGTATAATGCGGATTCTCTGCTTGATTACGCATTGGAGCACTTGCTGGAGATAACTCAGATTGCATCTCTAATGAACCTGGCACTGCAAAAGAAGCGAGTAGAGTGAGAAATAATGGAACCACTATCCTCGAGAATTTCCAAAGAGATGACTTCTTCTGCAGGATCTTGCACCATCCATGAATATTATAGTGGAAACTGATACTAGGCCATTCGTTCGTTTCTCAGCAATCCATCATTTAAGATTGGTCAATATGTTGGAATATCTACTAATCTAGGTACTATATGGATATTTCAAGCTGCCTCGGCTTGATTCCTTTCGATTTTCCGAATCCGCTCATCAAGTATAATATGAAGGTCCAGTGTCAGGCGATTCTTGCGGAGGTTTAAGTCCCGCCTGTCCAGTGACCTCATTCAACACTGCAATTGACATGTCAACAGCTGAATGGAGCCTTCGCATGACCTCCCAGAGGCGGTCCTCGCTGAATCCGTCATCATAGATTCTGTCTGAGATAACGAATCCTGGTCCGGGTGGCTTTGGACCCTGTTGACCTGGGCGTGGTTGTATGAATCCTAGCTGCACTCCTTGTGAGAAGCTGAACTTCAATGCCTGTACCTGAAACTCACGCATCTTCTCTGCATTCAAAACCTTCAGATGCTGTGGTGAGATCATCACCTGTGACTCCAACTGAATGTAATTCTGCTCATTTGGTCGGACAACTGTGAAGAAGAATCGTTGGAACTTGACCTTGAAGAGAAACTCAGCACGCGGATTTGAGATAGTTTCCACCTTCCCCTCTCTAGAGAACCAGCTCTTCACAGCTTTCTTGATAAGTTTGGATGGCTTCTCAGACAATATAATTCTCTCCGGTCCATATGAACAGTTTTCTGCTTTCACTTAACGCTTGTGCTGGGTTAGAATCACTCCCTGAACCATTGGATTTTGTCATAGCCTTCAGGAGCAATGTCAGCGAAACAAGTGACCTGTTCTCTGACTGATTGAATCATGGCAGTGTCAACGCTTGAAGTGAAGACTTCATTCTCAGAGTTTATACGTGTGAGTCTCACGCCCCAGGCATCCACTACCTGACTATGTCCGAAGTAGGTCTTGCCATCAAACGCCGGACCAACTCTATTGGCAGCCGCCACGAAAAGCTGATTCTCAATCGCTCTTGCCATGATCAGATTATCCCAGTGAGCAGACCTTGGATCCGGGAATGCCGCAGGCATCAGAATCAATTCAGCACCCTCCAAAGCAAGCTTTCTGGAGACTTCGGGGAATCTGACATCATAACATATCTCAACACCCACCTTGACGCCTTTAATTTCAAAAAGAGTTGCTGTGTTCCCTCCAACGAATATGTCTCTCTCGCTCTGGAAGGGGTGAATCTTCCTATAGGTGCCTATGACCTTTCCCTTGGGTGAAGCCATCGCAAGTGTGTTAAAGAAGAGGGACTCTGTCTTTTCAAGTCCTGTCCCAATAACATAACTGGAATGCTCCTCAGCTAGAACCTGTATAAACTCGCTAGTGGGTCCCGGTACTCCTGGTCCTGCCTTGTCATAGTCCTGGTATCTGAATCCGATATCAAATAGCTCCGGAAGTACAATGAACTCGAGGCCTTCTGTGCTCTTGTGATTTTTGAGAAGTCCTCTGGTCCATTCGTAGTTTGCTTGTCTGTCACCTTCTACGCATGGCATTTGGACAAGGGTCAGCTGAAGTTTCATCATGCATCATCTCAAATCTTCAGTGAATATCTCTCAGAATCAAGTCTGATACTTAAGGATGACCAAAATGAGCACAGGTATTGGACTCATCATAATCCTAATATGGTCCGTCCCGCCTGGAGTTCACATTGGCTCCCTATGGACGTCTGTCTTATGGTGAACGAAGTCAACACCGAGCCGAAGAAACGGGCCGATATGCCGAAGACCTCCTATTCTAAGCCCATGATAGGAGCAACTGGAGAAACGGGAAGCTGGCGGACATTCTCTCCGAGAATTGATTACGAGCGCTGCAACAAATGCCGAACATGCTGGCTTCACTGCCCTGAGGCTGTAATATCAATTGATGATGAAGGGTTCCCTAGAATTGATCTAGACTATTGCAAGGGCTGCGGGACGTGCGCTCAAGTTTGTCCCCCAGAATGTATAGAGATGATCAGAGAGGGAGAGGAGGAGGCTGCTTAATGAAGACTGAACTGATGAGTGCAAACTATGCCGCTGCACGTGCAGTGGTTTCTGCACGCGTTGAGGTGGTCGCAGCATATCCCATCACACCTGCAACTACAGTACCTGAACAGATTGCCTTGCTCAATGAGGAGGGTGTCTATAAGGGTGAGTTCATTCGTGTCGAGTCCGAGCATTCCGCCATATTTGCGTGTATTGGTGCGAGTTCCACAGGGGCAAGAGCCTTCACCGCGACATCATCCAATGGCTTGCTCCTGATGGACGAAGGTCTCCACTGGGCTGCGGCTGCACGTCTGCCTATCGTGATTGCCAACATCAACCGCTCAGTCTCGCCGAGCTGGAACATACATGTGACTCATGATGATAGCATGAGCAAGCGTGACACCGGCTGGATTCAGTTCTACACATCCAGTGGGGATGAGCTCTATCACACGATAATTCAGGCTTTCAAGCTCGCAGAGGATGAGCGCGTGCTAATGCCGGTAATGGTGAATGCAGATGGATTTGTCTTGAGCCACACACTATCCGCCTATGACTATCTTGAGCCAGAGGAAGTAGACAAGTTCCTACGACCATATACTCCACCCCATTGGGTGATGGATCCTGAGAATCCCGTTTCACATGGAAACATCGTGTTTCCAGAACATTATCAAGAGTTCCGCTACGGAATGCATGAAGCAGCGATGAACGCCCTGATAGTCTATGAAGAGGTGGAAAAGGAGTACAAGAAGCTTTTCGGAAAGCACTTTGGTGGACCCATTGATTGCTACAAATGCGATGATGCAGATGTCATATTCACATCTCAGGGTTCAGTAGGTGCTGAGGCAAAGGATGCTATTGATGAACTTAGAGATGAAGGCTATAAAGTCGGTAATGCACGCATGAGAATGATCCGACCATTCCCTGCAGAGAAGATTCGAGAGCTTGGAGCCAAGGTGAAAGGAATCGCTGCATTTGATAGAGGCGCATCATATGGGTTCGGTGGGCATGTCGCAGGCGATATCCGGTCCTCCTTGTATAACACGAAGGATAGGCCTCTGGTGATTGACTACATTGGTGGCATGGGTGGTCGCGATGTCACAGTTGCTGACATCAAAGAGATGCTGACTAACACGGTGAAATATGTGGAGTCTGGTGAGCCAGCACCTGAGGAGATCTGGCACGACCTGCTGGAGTGATGGAGATGGTAACAACAAAAGAAATGCCTCTCAAGGAATACGTGCTCAAAGGGAACGCAGCCTGTGCAGGCTGTCAAGATATGGTCGCGCTTCGTCACGCGCACAAGGCCTTGGAGGGTGATGTCATCCAAGTTGTTCCTGCATGTTGTACAAGCGTCGTTCAGTCACTCTGGCCTAAGTCTGGCCTTGCGATTCCTGTGCTGAATACTGCATTCATGGCTGCGGCAGCCACAGCTTCAGGAGTCAAAGCAGCACTACGTGCCAAGGGAAATGACCACACCCAGGTAATGGTGTGGGCTGGCGATGGCGGGACATTTGATATTGGCATTCAAGCCCTGAGCGGGGCTTTTGAGCGGAGGACCGACATTCTCTATGTCTGCTACAACAACCAGGTCTATTCCAATACGGGAACACAAAGATCAGGCGCTACGCCACTTCACGCTGAAACAACTACAACATGGTATGGAAAGACGGAGCCCGAGAAGATGCTTGACTTGATAGTTGCAGCACATGAGCCGGTATATCAAGCCACAGCAAATTCTTCTTACCCGAGAGATCTCTTTGACAAGGTGAAGCGAGCGAGCGAGTTCAAGGGACCCAAGTTCATACACATCTTCTTGCCTTGTCCCCAAGCCTGGAATTATCCAGTCGAAAAGGGAGTAGAAATCGGCAAGCTCGCTGTAGAAACCGGCTATTGGATAATGTGGGAGCGCATCGGTGATGAGTTCAAGCTAGGTCGAGAGAGCAAGAGGTTCCAGGATCCAGCAAAGCGAAAGCCCATTGAGGAGTTTCTCCAACTGCAGGGTCGTTTCTCCAGATTGTTCAAACCCAAAAGGGATGAGAAGAAGATAAAGGAACTTCAAGACTTCGTCCAGCATAGATGGGAACTTGTGATGCGGACATTCACCTAGTAATTTCGGAGAATCTAGTTATCTGCTAGCCGCCTAGATGGACCCAATACTTTTGGTAATATATGTATCCTCCAACAATGATTGACGCAACGACAGCAGCAACGCCTAGACCAAGCACTATTGGGAAATCATAGATGACTGGGTTTGTTCCTCGAAGGTATTCATCGAGATTGCTCACTCCATCTGAGTCCAGATCACTTGATGAATCATCGACCAATGGATTGAGCCCCATCTCAATCTCATAGTTATCAGGCATGGAATCCTGATCTGTATCCGAGCTAATTGGCGATGTCCCAAGGTTATACTCATTGATGTTTGACAATGTGTCTCCATCAGGGTCTTCATGAGAATCTACGACCAGTGGATCAAGGCCGTAGTCTGTTTCCCATTTGTCGTCCATGCCATCTGCATCGGTGTCTACATTGTCTGGCTCTGTGAGTATCTCAAATTCTTCAATGTTCGAAAGCCCATCACCATCGAGGTCGTCCGTAGAGTCATCTACCAGAGGGTCAAGTCCATGATTGTACT